>JBGUET010000414.1:0-2282 GCA_041821225.1 Sedimentibacter sp. | reverse complement strand
AGGAAAAGATGTTATAGCTGAGGCTCAAACGGGAACAGGAAAAACATTGGCGTTCTTGTTGCCTATTTTTGAAAACATTTCTCTTGAAACAAAAAGTGTGCAATGTTTAGTAATAACTCCAACTCGAGAACTTGCAATTCAAATAACTGATGAAGCTATGAAGTTGAAAAAAGCTAAAGAAATTAACATTTTAGCTGCGTATGGTGGAAAGGACATTGATTCCCAAATAAGGAAGCTAAGTGGGCCAGTACATATGATTATCGCTACCCCTGGCAGACTGTTGGACCATATTAGAAGAGAAACAGTTGACTTAAGCAGTTTAAAGACTATGGTTATTGATGAGGCTGATTTAATGCTTTTAATGGGATTTAAAACCGAAATTGAAGATATATTAAAAGAAACACCACAAACACGACAGACCCTGTGCTTTTCTGCAACAATTGATTCACAGGTTAAAAAACTTGCATTTAAATATATGAAAGATCCTGTATCAATTTCAGTGCATAAAGAAAGTATCACTTTGGATTGCATTAAACAACAAGTGGTAGAAACCACAGATAGAAATAAGCAGGCCGCTTTAATCAGTGCATTAGAAGAAGATAGACCTTATATGGCTATAATATTTTGCAGAACAAAAATTAGAGCAGATGCATTAGAAGAGTCTATGCATGCAAGAGGTTACAACTGCGAAAAGTTGCACAGCGACATACTTCAAAACAAACGTGAAAGGATAATGAAATCTTTCAGGAAAGGGGATATTCAGTATCTTATTGCAACAGATGTTGCAGCTAGAGGTCTTGATATAAGCGGGGTAGGTCACATATATAATTATGACATACCTGAAAATGCAGAATCATACATTCATCGCATTGGGAGAACTGGAAGGGCAGGAGAAACTGGATACACTTGTTTATTTGTAGCGCCAAAAGACATGAATTTATTAAAGGAAATAGAAAAGACTATTGATTTTAAAATTGAAAGAAGAAATATTAAATAGAATTGTACTTATAGTTTATAAAAGTAGTTAAGGAGGTAATATGAACATATTAGTATTAAACTGCGGAAGCTCATCTATAAAGTTTCAAATTGCGAAAATGCCGGAATATGAAGTTGTTGTAAAAGGCAGTGTTGAAAGAATTGGCTACGAGGACGCGCAGTTTATGTACTCCATAGGGAGTGATGTAAAAAAGAAAATATTTCCTGTGAAAAATCATGAAGAAGGAATAAATCTAATTCTTGATAAAATTTTTAATGAAAAATCTTCAGGAATAGGTAAAGGCGAAATAAGTGCTATCGGTCACAGAGTGGTGCATGGAGGGGACAAACAGAATACATCAGTAGTAATAGACCAAAATGTAATTGACTATATAGAAAGTATTAAAGAGTTGGCACCTCTTCATAATCCCAATCACCTAGCTGGAATATACGCTTGTGAAAAGCTATTGCCCGGTGTTTTGCAGGCAGCTGTATTTGATAATGGGTTTCATATGACCATCCCTGAATCAGTTTATTTATATGGAATACCGTATGAATACTATGAAAAATATGGTATCAGAAAATACGGCTTTCATGGGATAGCATTTAGGAGCATGGCTGAAGAAGTGGATAAAATATTAAAGGATTCACATAAAAATTATAAAATTGTAAACATGATGCTTGGAAGTGGAACAACAGCCAACGCCTTAAAGTATGGAAAATCAGTTGAAGTAAGTACAGGATTCACTCCACTTGAAGGATTAATTCAGTCAACAAGAGCAGGAGATGTTGATGTTGCAGCAATTTTATATTTAATGAAAAAAGAAGGTCTGTCTATTGAAGAAGCAGATGAAATAATGAATAAAAAAAGTGGATGGAAAGGATTATCCGGACTAAGTAATGACATGAGAGAAATATATGAGCAAGCGAATAAAGGTAATAAAAGGGCACAGCTTACCATTGATGTAGTATGTCACAGATTTAAAAAGTATGTAGGTGCTTATAGCGCAATTATGGATGGTATGAACATTCTTGTTTTCTCAGGTGGTGTAGGACAAAATGCATATTACATTAGAGAAAAAATATGCTGTGGATTAGAATATATGGGTGTTGAAATTGATTTAGATAAAAACAAGAACCTAGTAGACGAAGGAATTGTAAGTAAAGATTCTTCAAAAGTGAAAATAATTGTTGTAAATGCAAACGAAGAAAAAATAATTGCTGAAGATACCTTTAATCTTTATGAAAAAAATAAATAAAGAAAATTAATGGAATGATTATTTAATCAGAAAGGTAATTAATGGATA
>JBGUET010000413.1:0-2291 GCA_041821225.1 Sedimentibacter sp. | reverse complement strand
ATTTTAACTTATTTTTACATAAATGTCCAATCAAATAGGATAATCCCAGTTAAATACAGCAACATATCTTTTAATTAATACAATTTAGTAGACCCATGCAAAATTTCATTAAAATTATTTTTCCCAATTACTGTAATATTACTGTGACATTTAATATGTATACTCCTTTTATAGATAAATACTTTTCATTTAACATAAAAAAAGGAGAATACTAATATGACATTCAAAAAAGCAAAACCTATTTTCGCCATAGTTTTAAGCGTTGCACTGATTACTAGTAACGTAACTGCTCTTGCTACAACTAATACCCAAAAAACATCAAATATAACAGTAACTTTAAACGGTATGCATTTAGATTTCGATGTTGAACCTTATGTAAACAGTGATAACCGAACTTTAGTGGAGTTGCGTTCCATAAGTGAAACACTTGGAGCAACTGTTTCTTGGAATGCTGATTCTAAAACAGTTACAATCCAAGAGGATGATACAACATTAGAACTAGTTATTGACCAAAAAGAATATAAATTAAATGGTGTATCTAAAACGATGGATACTTCTCCAATTATTGTAAATGGAAGTACAATGGTTCCAATTCGTTTTGTTTCAGAATCATTAGGACAAAACGTCCAGTGGGATGCAGTAAAAAATGTAGTATTAATTTCAAATGATGACAAAAACGACTATACAATAGTTACTACAGGTCAAAAATATAGTTATGATAATGAAGGTAATGTTATTGACCCAACTGAAGGTGAAGATTATTATGGTCAAGACTCTAATTACTCAAGCGCTGAGTTTTCCTTTACAGACAACGGAGATAATACAGTTACAGATAACAACACAAATTTAACTTGGCAAGTTATTCCAAGTGATGAACAAATGACTTGGGACGAAGCTGTTGAATACTGTGAAAATCTTGAATTAGGTGGGTACGATGATTGGAGAATGCCTACATTAAAAGAAGCTTTCTCCATATCAGATTTTGAAACTGGATGGCCTTACCTTGACCAAACTTATTTTGATTTTCCTGCTGAATCAATGAACGACATGCCACCAATGGACGGTGGTCCTCAAGGTGGTTTAAGCGGTGGACCACAGGGCAGTTCAACTGATAGCAGTAGCAGCGAAATGATGATGCCTCCTCCTCCTACAGCTGGAACTAGTACAGACACAGAAAATACAGGAGAATCATCCGATGGTATTTCAAAATCACAAGGACAATTCTGGACAAGTAATTATTATTTAGTAGGAACAACTCATGAAGGTGCTGCTTCTGCTTTTGGAGTCAATCATGCTACTGGGCATATTAAGTCGTATCCAGCCGATGCGGTTGGCATGGGTAAGTATGTTAGAGCTGTCCGTGGTGACGAATATGGGGTTAATGTATTTGTAGATAATAGCGATGGTACAATCAGTGACCAAGCAACAGGACTCATGTGGATGCAAGATGATAGCGGTTTAGCCTTAGATTGGGATGATGCATTAGAATATGCTGAAAACTTTGAATATGCAGGTTTTGATGATTGGAGATTGCCCGATGTTAAAGAACTTCAATCAATTGTAGATTATTCAGGTTGTTATCCAGCAATTGACTCAGTATATTTTAATACTACTGAACTTGAAGCAAATGAATTCTATTACTTCTGGACTAACACGTCCGCCTACTTTAGCACCAATGACCCAGGCTATGGATATGCATGGTATGTAGCATTCGGTTATGCAGTAGATGACGAAGGCAACGATACTCATGGGGCTGGAGCAGTAAGATTTTCACCTAAAACCGAAGACAGTTCATATGTAGGTGAAGGTGGAGACAATATATTGAATTCAATCCGTCTTGTAAGAAATATTACAGAATAAGAACACTGTTTTAACCTTTACAGTTTGATTAGAGAACAATAAGTTCCATAAGATGGCAAGGACCATATATAATTTTTGAAGGTAATACAAAACTAAAGCCCCATAGTGAGCCTGATTCAACTCAGCCTATGGGGCTTTCAACAATATTGATATTTATTAAGGTAATTAATGAGTTACAGTTTACGTTTCTTCATCATCTCTTGTTATTCCATAGTTTGCAAGGTTGTATCGCTAGCATCAATAGTAAATTCTTGTGTTGATATTTCATTCCATTTTACTGTTACTGTAAATATTTTATTATCATCTGTTACCAATGGATAATACCAGAAATAGTTATCTTCATCTTTTATATCATCCCAATTGTATGTTGTTTCTCCTATTGTTACTTTTGCATTTGAAGTGTCAAGTTCAGTTGGTGCTGTAATTTGTAC
>JBGUET010000412.1:0-2302 GCA_041821225.1 Sedimentibacter sp. | reverse complement strand
TGAAGTCTTTTGGCTATTTCTGTGGCAATAGAACCAGTTCCTATAATACCAATTGTTTGACCACATAGCTCAAATCTTCTTTTAAATCCCCATCTGTGAGACTTTTGATCTTCAATATAATTCAGTGCATTTGTATTATGAATAAGTATTTTGCAAACTACATCTTCAGCAATAGGCACTGAAAAAATATCTTTTGCATTACAAAACGTAATTTTTCTTTTTTTTAAATATTCTAAATCGATTGAATCATATCCTGCTCGAAAAGATTGAACCCATCTTAAATTAGGCATTTTCTCTAATATTTCTGGTTTAATGTTTTTTGGTTCCCCTATGAGTGCCTCTGCCTCAAGACATTCTTCAATTTCTTGGTAAAATTCAACTTCCGGAAAAGTGTTACATGCTAATTCATAAAAACGTTTATCAATAATTATTTTCATTTTATTCTCCTATTATTTTCTATTAAATTACTGCGTATCCGTCCACATGATAAGTCTTGTTTAAAATTTTATCGCCTTACTCCACATGCATAAAAAAGGCGCATAAGCGCCTTCTATCTTTTAATTATATTAACTGATGCAATATCCTACAATTTTATAATCAGAAGGAATTTCATAATTTTTTTCTGGACTTTCTAAATTACAAGCAATATCAAACAGCGTGCTGTCAATTACTGCTTTAAAGTAAAGCATAATAATACCTGTATCAATTTTTTCTTCATATTCATTGGCATATGCATCCTGTCTTAAAGTAAGAACTATTTTTTCATTGTCAACAATAAATCTCCAAGGCTGTCTGTTCCTTGTTGAAGGTGCACGTCTTGCACTTACAAAACCATCAATAAGACCTAAGTTTACCAATTCATCAAGGTCTGCATTGTTGCCCCATTTGTTCATGAATACAACTTCTCTTATATCAAGTCTTTCGGCAACATTGTTCTCAACTACCTTTATATCAGCCTTTGTGGGATTATATTTATCCACTTGTTCATTTATTACCTTACTCTTATTTGCGTCAACCCCCAAAGAAATAAGTGCAGTAAGCTTTTTATCTGATTTAATATTTAATTTATTTTTTATTTCTTCTCCATCTTTGAATGTTACCCAACAAGAACCTATTCCAAAACTCCATGCCTTAAGCATTAAATCTTGAGCAGCATAGCCTGTATTTTCTATATAATGATCTTTTTCTTCAGAAAGAAAAACCATGTAGTGTGGAGCTTCAATCATAAATTCGTTATAACCAGCTGCATCTTTTAGCTGTTCATATACTTCATTTTTGTTTTTAAATAAAACTTCTATTTCAATGTCCCCAATTAACCTTTTGCCTATATTGAAATACTCTTTCAATTCGTTAATTTTTTGCGGACTAATTTCTTCTTTCTTATAATCTCTAACCGATTTAACTTTTGATATTATATCCTTGTAGTTCATTTAAATACCTCCATGTAAGTTATATAATATGTATACCCACATTTTACTTAAATTAACAAAATATTTATTTTTTTATTAGAATCGTTTAAAACGCTATAACTATTCCTCCGTCATCTGCATAAACAGTGCTTAATCCAGAAGATTTGAATATTTTTATATCTTTAAATGGATATCTTGCTTTTATTTCATCTCTTAACCTTTCTGCTTTTTCCAAACAATCTACATGGGTTATACCAAGAACTGTATTTTCAAAATCAACATTGAATTCGGAAATCATATCTACAAGTCTTGCAAATGCTTTTTTCTTTCCTCTTACTTGTTCTCTTAATACTATTTTACCCTCATCATCAGCCCCCATAATAGGAACTATGTGCATTATATTGGCAAGGATTGCTTTAAAGTTAGTGATTCTTCCGTTTTTTGCTAAATTGTCCAACGATTCAAGTATGAAAAAAGTTCTTAGTTTAGAAATATATTTATTTGTTTGCTCTATAATTTCTGTTGCATTAATATTTTCTTCAATTAATTGCTTAACTTTAATAGCAATCATTGTTTCTCCCGAAGCAGCAGTTTTAGAATCAAAAACGTGTACGAAGGCTTCAGGAAATTTTTCCTTCATCATATCTACTGCAACCATGGCACTACTGTACGAACCACTTAATTGGCTTGAAATTGTAACCACAAAGTTTGTTGTTTGGTCCTTCAATTTGTTAATGAAAACATCTGGGGGGGCACATGCAGTTTTTATTTGAGAAGAGCTTTTTTTCATTTTCGAAATAAGCTCTTTTATATCTAAATTTTCGTCTATTAGTTCTTCATTTTCAATTAATATCCTAAAGGGTACTCTTTCCATATCCTCTGTATATTCATCG
>JBGUET010000411.1:0-2307 GCA_041821225.1 Sedimentibacter sp. | reverse complement strand
ATAATAAATATATGCCTTATATCAAAAAATGAAGGACTTGTTGTTAAAACTGCCAATGAAAAATACAATGAACTTAAAATTTTAGTTAAAGATTTAGTTAAAGACAGAAGTTTGCTTTTATATAGACCTATACCACATTCTATTTACAAAGTAAATAATGAGTATAGAATAAATTTGTTTATAAAAGTCTCAAATCACGGTATCACAGAATTGAAAAAATATCTTCGTACCGTGTACTTGGACAATGATATAGAAAATATTAAAATAAGTATCAATATTAATACAGATACAGTTTAGGAGGAAATATGGCACTGAGAAATTTAAGATTTAATGGGGATGTAATTCTTAGAAAGAAAAGCAAAGAAGTTGTAGTAATCGACAATAAAATAATAACTTTGCTAGATGATATGGTGGATACCATGTATGAAAATGATGGTGTGGGACTTGCAGCACCTTAGGTTGGAATATTAAAACGTGTTGTAACAATAGATATTGATGGTGAAAATATATACAGAATGATAAACCCTAAAATCATCAGTTCATCAGGACAGCAAATTGATCAGGAAGGTTGTTTAAGTGTTCCTGAGGTTAAAGGTGATGTTCAAAGACCTATGAATGTAACTGCTGTGTACACGGATGAAAATGGCAATCAAGTAACGTTAGAGGCAGAGGGAATGCTAGCTAGATGCATATGTCATGAAATTGATCATTTGAATGGTATTTTATTTATTGACAGGGCAGATAAAACAGAAAAAAATGTAAAGTATTAGGTGAAAATATGAATGTTATTTTTATGGGAACTCCGGAATTTGCAGTACCAACATTGAAGAAACTACATGAATTTGGACATGTGATCAAGCTTGTTGTAACTCAACCTGATAAACCATCTGGAAGAGGGAAAAAATTAAAAAAATCAGCTGTAAAACAAGCGGCAGAAGAGCTAGGTCTTGAAATTTTTCAACCTGATAAAATAAAAAAACAAGAAAGTGTTGAAGTATTAAAATCATACAGTCCAGATATAATAGTGGTTGTTGCTTATGGTCAAATTATAAATAAGGAAATTCTTGATATGCCTAAATATGGCTGTATAAACGTGCATGCATCCATTTTGCCTAAGTTAAGGGGAGCAGCACCACTTAACTGGGCTATTATAAATGGCGATGAAAAAACAGGTGTAACCTCTATGATGATGGATGTTGGCCTAGATACAGGAGATATGCTTTTAAAGTCCGAAGTTAGTATTGATATGAATATGAATATTGGGCAACTTCATGATATTCTTATGGTCAAAGGAGCAGAGATACTATTAGAGACACTGAGAAAAATAGAAGATAATAGCATAGTTCGTGTAAAACAGGATGATTCTCTTTCTACATATGCACCAATGCTTAACAAAGAAACTCAACGAATAAATTGGCAAGACAGTGCTGAAGATATTCACAATTTAATAAGGGGACTTTCCCCGTGGCCTACGGCTTATTTCAATTATGAAGAAAAAGCGATAAAGGTTTATGATGCTTGTTTTGTTAAAGAAAAATCCCAATATGAACCTGGATATGTTTTTAAAGTGAACAAGGAGGGTATTTTTGTAGTAGCTCTAAATGGAATTGTGGTATTACGGGAAATACAAATGCCTGGTAAAAACAGAATGAAAGTGGAAGCTTATTTAAGAGGCAATGATTTCCCAGAGAATTTTGTGTTGAAATAAATGCCATGTTAAGAATATATGTATTTTTATAATTAGATTTATGTGCTTGAACAAATAGAAAGAGGAACAGGATGGATACTTGTTATAGGGCTTCAGTTGTTGAAACATTAAAAAAAGTATTTAAAGATAAGTCATATTCAAACATTGTAATCAACAACGATGTAAAAAATATAGATTTAAGACATCAAGCACTTTTTAGAAAATCTGTGCTTGGAGTTATTGAATACGTCATGTTTATTGATTGGATTATTAATGAAATGTCCAAGACTAAGACTAAAAAAATGGAGTTTGATGTATTAATATTGCTTAGACTTGCAGTTTATCAAATATATTTTCTAGACAATTCATATGATAACATAGTTGTAAATGAAAGCGTGCAGTACATTAAAGATAAGGGAAACTTAAGGGCATCCAAATTTATAAATGCAGTTTTACGAAATATTATAAGAAGCAAGGATGAACTTTTGTTAAAAATGAATAAACTTCCTAAACAAGAATATTTAAGTGTTAAATATTCATATCCAATTGAACTTGTAAGAAAATGGGAAGAACAATTTGGAAAAGACAAAATAGAAGAAGTGCTAATTGAAAACAATTTA
>JBGUET010000410.1:0-2307 GCA_041821225.1 Sedimentibacter sp. | reverse complement strand
ATAACTTTTCCGCCTATTCCCTTTTCACAAATATCAAAACCCTTTTCAAACTCTTCAAGTTTTAATACATGAGTTATAACTGGATCAATGTTTAAAAGTCCCTTTTCCAACAAGTTTGTCATCGTTGTCCATGTTTCAAACATTTTTCTTCCATGTATTCCTATTATTGTAGCTTCTTTAAATATTACTTGTGAACCTAGGTCAATTTCTAAAGGTCTTGAAGGCAAGCCAATTAAAGCGACTTTTCCGCCTTTTCTCAAACCTTTAAATCCATCTAGTATCGCAAAAGTGTTGCCTGATGCGTCAATAAATGCATCTACTCCTACACCATTTGTAAATTCTATTAATTTTTCAGCACTATTAACAACAGAAGAATTTATTGTTTCTGTAGCTCCTAATTCTTTTGCTATTCCAAGCCTGTAGTCATTAATATCAATTGCATATATGTTAGCTGCGCCAAAGGATTTAGCTGTGCTTATAGCCATTAAACCTATAGGTCCACAACCAATTACTGCTATATTTTTTCCTGAAGATTGAATTTCTTCATTAGCTCTAACTCCTGTTCCAAGTGGTTCAAGAACTGCTGCAATATTTGGATGTATTGATCTTGGTATCTTAACTGCACAAACTGCTGGTATTTTTGAATATTCTGCAAAGCATCCATTTGTATGAACGCCGAATAATTTTAAATTTTGGCAAATATGCTGTTGACCATTCCTACATTGGAAACATGTACCACATGGTATATGAGTATCACATGCAACATAATCCCCAACTTTTAATGTTTTAACTCCTACGCCTATTTCAACAACTTCAGCACTGCATTCATGTCCCAATATTGTTGGAATAGGAATGTTGTTGTTTTGTGCCCAACTATTCCAATTGTAAATATGTTGATCTGTTCCACAAATAGCTGCAGCTTTAATTTTTATTAAAACTTCACCTTCTTCAAGTACTGGCATTTCAACATCTTTTAAAACTGCGCCCTTATTGGTGTTCTCTTTAACTACTGCTTTCATATCTTTTTCTCCTTTTTTAAAAAATTTGTTATAAAATAAGATGGATTAATACTAATCCATCTTATCTTAATTAATTCATATTTATAATATGTTTATAAGTTTTAGTACTAAATTATTTATTTGATTCCCATCATGTTTGGTAAGAATGTGATTATGCTTGGTATATAAGTTATTAGTAACAATACTATCAAAGAAGCTATTAAATATGGTATAACTGCCTTTGATATTTCCCCAAGACTTATTTTTGACACACCACAAGCTACGTACAAGTTAACACCAACTGGAGGTGTAACCATTCCTATTGCAAGGTTCACTGTCATTACGACACCTAGTGCAATTGGATCATATCCTAATTGAGTAGCAACTGGAAGCATGATTGGTGTAAATATATACAATGCTGAAGGAGCATCTAAGAAGCACCCTGCAATAAGCAATATAACATTTACTAACATTAAAAATATATATTTATTTCCTGATACGCTTAATAACAAATCACTTGCCATGTCAGAAATACCAGTTGTTGTGCAGAACCATGCAAATAACCCTGCATTAGCAACTATAAACATAACAACAGCAGAACCTTTCGCTGATTCAATCATTAACTCATACAATTCTTTGACGCCGATTTTTTTGTATATGAATATTCCCACCAATATACCATAAACTGCTGCAACTGCAGCTGCTTCTGTTGGTGTGAAATAGCCTCCATAGATTCCACCTAAAATGATTATAGGCATCATCAATCCCCAAAATGCGCCTTTAAATGCTTCCCATCTTTCTTTAGCAGAAGCTTTTGGTTGAGGTTCAATATCCATTTTTTTAGTCATCATCAAGCTGACAATAATTAATGCAGCGCCCATTAACAAACCTGGTACGATACCTGCCATAAACATTTTACCTATTGAAACGCCTGCTATAGCTCCGTAAATAACAAATGGAATACTTGGGGGAATAATAACTCCTATGCCCCCAGCTGTTGCCATAAGCGCTGAAGACATTCCCTTGCCATACCCTGCATCAACCATGGCAGGAATTAGTATAACTCCTAAAGATGCAACTGTCGCTGGACCTGAACCAGAAATTGCAGCGAAGAAACATGATGTAACAACACCAACTATAGCCAAGCCACCCTTCTTATGTCCAACAAACTTATTAGCCAAGTTTATCAGCTTATCTGATATACCTGCTTTTTCCATTGTATTTCCTGCTAACATGAAAAACGGAATTGCTAGCAATGTAAATTTAGCTATATTAGCATATATTTGCATTGGAAACATGTCTAAAGGCA
>JBGUET010000409.1:0-2311 GCA_041821225.1 Sedimentibacter sp. | reverse complement strand
GTATTTACAGTTCTAAAGTTTCCCATTTTTTTTGCCAGTTCAAGTCTATTGTTATTAATATCAGTTATAACTACAAATCTAGCTCCAGCATGTTTTGCAATTGCTGCTGCCATTATTCCAATTGGTCCAGCACCAGTAATAAGAACATCTTCTCCAAGCACTTCAAAAGATAATGCTGTGTGTGCAGCGTTGCCAAAAGGATCAAAAATACTGTATATTTCCTCTGGCAATGATTTGTCACACAACCATATATTTGTAGCTGGAAGCGTTACGTATTCTGAAAAAATACCGGTGCGGTTAACGCCCACGCCCTTAGTATCCTTACATAGGTGCCTTCTTCCTGCTAAACAATTCCTACATTTTCCGCAAACAATATGACCTTCTCCTGAAACCAAGTCCCCTATGTGTAAGTCTTTTACACCCTTTCCAATTTCAATAATTTCTCCAACAAATTCATGTCCTATTGTCATTGGGACAGGAATCGTATCTTGAGCCCATTTATTCCATTCATATATGTGTACATCAGTTCCGCAAATAGCAGTTTTATGAATTTTAATAAGTACTTCTCCTTCTTCAGGAGTAGGAACATCAACCTGTTCTAGCCACAATCCCGGTTGTTTGAATTTTTTAACAAGCGCATCCATTTTTGCCATAACACACACCATCCTTATATTAAAAATATTTTGGTATCGTATTCACACATAAATGATACTACTTATATGTATCCATGTCAATTGCTAAATATGTTTTTTGTTTACAAATCATACACAAATAATACAGCTGCATTTTAGGTTAAATTGACAAAAAAACAGATATCATGCAATAATATCTGCTTTTCATTTTATTCTCTTTAATTTAAAATCCATGTAATCACTAGAGACACAATGAACTGCTATGCCACCAATAATTCCCTCCTTAATGTTTTTATGCCCATCTTCACCATGAAGATGACCATATATGCATGTCTCCACATTATACTTCTCCAGTATAGAAAAAAATTCATTTGGTAGACCGTTGCCATCAAAAGGGGGATAATGAAGCATTGCTATTATTGGATTTTTACTTAGTTTTGCGCTATTCAGAGAAATTTCCAGCCTATTCATTTCTCTTAAAAATATTTTTTGGTTGGATTCAGCTTCAGAGTGTTCTTCCATAGTGTCCCAGCCCCTAGTTCCACAAATAACTGCTCCTTCAAATTCATAGCTGTTATTCTTGAGAAATTTAATTGTTTTCAAATCTAATTTATCTAATTTATTAGATGTAGCCCACCAATAATCATGGTTTCCCTTCCCAACTATTTTAATTCCAGGCAAAACATCAATTCTTTCAAGGTCACCAACTGCATCTTCAAGATTTCCAGCCCACGAAATATCCCCTGGAACCAATACCAAGTCATTTTCTCCCACATTATTTTTCCAATTTTCAATTATTTTTTCCTCGTGGTTTATCCAATTATCCCCAAATACATTCATGGGCTTTTCTTTTTTATAGTCAAAATGCAAATCTGCTATAGCAAATATTTTCATAATAATCCTTATAGTTTAATATAGTTGAATTTAACATTCATATTTTTTGCTGATTCAGCTTCTCTCTCTTGACAAGTAAACAATATCACTTGTCTTCTTTCGCTTTCATTTGCAAGCATTTCAATAGATTTATTAAGTCTTTTAGTGTCATATTGAACGAAACTGTCGTCAAATATCAGTGGAATTTCTTTATTTCCACTTAATATGTTACTAAGGGCAATTCTAAGAGATAAATAAAGCTGATCTAATGTTCCTCCGCTTAGACTATCTAGTTCAATTTTTCTGATTTTGTTTTCTCTTTCCAAAACTGTAATATTCATATCCTCGTCAATCTCAACTTCACTGTATTTTCCTCTTGTCAAGTAAGAAAAGTTGTCGCTTATTGACCTTTTTAACAGTGGCATGAAATTCCCTTTTATGGAATCAGATATCTTTGTGATTTTTTCTGTAGCTATTTCAGCAACCTTTATTTTTCTTTTGAACGTGCTTATTTTATACTCGTAAAAATCAATTTCCTCTTCTATTTCTGCCAAACTTCTAGAATTTGCTTCTATATCTTCTATTTCTTTTAAAATGTTATTAATGTCTTCAACTAGTCTGGCTTTTTCTGCATTCATTTCAAAAATATTCAATTGATACTTTTGTTTATCTAATTCTTTCATTTCATCTGTAATAACATTTTTTGTTTTATCCTTTAGTTTAAGAAAATCATCATTTCCAATTATGGTGTACAATACATTTTTGCAATAGTCTCTTCTTGTTTGAAGTTCTTCATATTCATCATA
>JBGUET010000408.1:0-2316 GCA_041821225.1 Sedimentibacter sp. | reverse complement strand
TTAAAGTTGTCTTGTTTTCCACAATAAACAGGAGAAGTGGAAATAACATCACCTTTTTTGTTGAAAACAAAATTTTTATAATTTGCAAATCCTTCATTTAGAAGCTTTTGAATTTCATTAAATCTTATTTTTGTATTTTCACAGCCTAACACAACAGCAATAAGAGTTGTATCATTTCTTCTAGCACTAGCGGATAAACAATATTTAGCATCATTTGTAAATCCAGTCTTTCCACCTAAAAGGCCTTCATAATTATTTATAAGCCTATTTGTATTAACCAATACTTGTTCTGAATCCTTTTCCTTTCCAACTAGTACAGAATCCATCCAAGTAAGCATATATTTGTTTACATAATTATATTTCAGTAGCTCTTTTGTCATTATTGCTATGTCATGTGCAGTTGTTAAGTGTTCTGGTTCTGGTAATCCTGTTACATTAACAAAATTAGTGTCATTCATTCCAAGCTCTTTTGCTCTTTCATTCATTTTTTTAACGCAACTTTCAACAGAACCATACATATATTCTGCCATGGCAACGGAAGCATCATTGGCTGAACGCATAGATATAGCTTTTAGCATACTTTCGACCGTTTGTGTTTCGTACGCTTCTAAATAGATTTGGCTGCCTCCCATTCCTGCTGCATTTTCAGAAATGGTAAGTTCCTGATCAAGCTGAATTTCACCATTCTCCATTTTTTCTGAGATTAAAAGCAAAAGCATTATTTTTGTTATACTGGCTGGTGCCATTTTATCATTACTGTTTTTTTCAAAAATCACCTGTCCATCGTCTGCATTAATTAATATTGCAGAACGTGAAAGCAAACTCTCAGCATCTACTGCATAGACTTGGTTTGAAAACAAGTTTGTAACCATCAGCAATAAAAAAAACAATATGGCTATAAATTTCTTCATAAAAACTACCTCCTTTTTATGAATTATAATAACCATATTTTTCTGAACTATACATTGGATCAACTGCTAACATTTTGTCGAATTTATTGTAATTTAGTCTATTTCCTAGAAAATCATTTTAATACATTTCCCATAACACTAGTCCCTTCAATTTTGTTCTCAATATTAAACATGTCTAATATTGTTTTTCCTATGGATGCATAGGTACTTACTATTCCAAAGTTATTATTTTGTTTAATACTATTACCATAAATAATGAATGGTACATATTCTCTTGAATGATCTGTACTTTCTGTTGTAGGATCGCATCCGTGATCTGCAGTTATTATTAGCACATCATCTTCCTTAAGGCTGTTAATTATTTCCGGAAGCTTATCATCAAATTGCTTTAAGGCATTTGCATAACCTAAAACATTGTTTCTGTGCCCATAAAGCATATCAAAATCAACTAAATTTGTAAATATCAGACCTTTAGAATCTTCTTTTATCGCTGCAATTGTTGCTTCAATGCCATCTTTATTGTTCCTTGTGTGATTTGATCTAGTTATCCCTTTATTTACAAAGATATCCTCAATTTTGCCAATAGCATAAACTTCTCTTCCACTATCTTTTACATAGTCAAGCAAAGTATCTTTAGGTGGAACTAAAGAAAAGTCTCTTCGGTTTTCTGTTCTCGTATAATTACCATCATTCCCAATAAAAGGCCTTGCAATAACTCTTCCTACCCCTAATTCTCCTTGAAGTAACTCTCTTGCAGATTTACATATATCATACAGTTCTTCAAGAGGTACTACATCTTCATGTGCTGCAATTTGGAAAACAGAGTCTGCAGAAGTATAAACAATCAAATTACCAGTTTCAACGTGCTCTTTGCCTAGAACTTTAATTATTTCTGTTCCTGAAGCTGCATAGTTTCCAATTGTTTTCCTTCCAACTTTATTTTCAAACTCCTTTATAAAATCATCTGGAAATCCATTTGAAAATGTTGGAAATGGGTGTTCTAATACTAATCCACTTATTTCCCAGTGACCTGTTGTTGTATCTTTTCCCTTAGATTGTTCGTTACATTTACCAACTGAACCGTTAAAGTTATCCGTTGTTTTAATGTCCTCAAAACCATCAATATTCAAAAGACCTAATTTTTCTAAATTTGGCAAAGAAAAATTTTCAACATTTTTATATATATTTTTGACTGTATTGCTACCTACATCACCATATTCAGCAGCATCAGGCAATTCCCCTACTCCTACACTGTCTAATACTATTAATACTGCTCTATTTATCATAATTTCCTCCTGCTTTTCATTTGTATTTCTTGCTATCTATGATTATATTATACTCTAGGAAATGTCTTTTTAAACACCTCTAATGATTTAAATTCTATGCTGCTTAAATAGTTTTGAGC
>JBGUET010000407.1:0-2337 GCA_041821225.1 Sedimentibacter sp. | reverse complement strand
TCAACTCTAGTTAATGCATCCACAAGATTATCAGAATTTAAAATCACTTCCATATATCCTGCAGTTCCATTCTTATACATTACTCTCAATCGTTCCTCTAATGTTTCATTATTATTGTCAATTTCTGTGGTTAATTCTTCTATTTTCTGCTCTGACTCTGCTATTTTCATATTAATCTCTTGCTTTTGAAGTTCATAGTTGTCAGTTTCAAATGATAGAGCTCTAATTTCGCTATCTAAAGCATCTATTTCTTGTTGTGCACTCATCTTTTCGCCTTTAAGAGCATCCGCTTGTTTTCGAATTTCGTTGATTTTATTTTCTATTTGTTGTTGTTTATACTGCAAATCAGCAATACTACCCCCAGCCGAAATAGGTACAATGCTTAACGCAGTTATTATTATAAGAGTAAAAGCAATACTTTTTCTAAACATTACAAACCCCCTAAACACTTAAGAATTTTTTCAATGAAACTAAACTACCTAAAATTCCAATACCTACTCCAATAGTTAAAAATATTATGACTAAATCACTAAATATCATATTTACACTAACCATGTATCCAGATATACCAGACAGGAGCGCAACATAACGACCAGCCAAGTAATTAATAATATAGTTGTATCCAGCGAAGATTATTACAATAGCTACTATAGAGCCAATTAATCCAAGCATGATACCCTCAACCATGAAAGGTCCTCTAACATATCCGTTTGTTGCTCCAATATACTGCATTAATTCAATTTCTTTACGCCTGTTCAGCACAGTAATTTTAATGGTATTAGAAATGATAAATACACTTATGAGCAATAAAATAATTATAAGTCCTGCCCCAATTTTTTTAACAAAATCGGCAATTTTTATTAGGCTATTTACAGCATCTTTATAATACTGCACATCTTCCACACCTTCAAAAGTCTCGATTTTAGCAATTACTTCATCAGACTTACTCACATCCTCAAGCTGTACAATATATGTGTTTGGTAGCGGATTGACCCTTAAACCTTCTAGGAGAAATGCATCATCTCCCCAATCTTCTTTTAACTTATCAAGGGCATAGTCCTTTGTTTGATAAGCAACTCCCATTACACCATCAATTTCTCTAAACGACTTGCCTATTTCATCTATTTGATTTTCATCAACATCATCCTTAATATAAACAGCAATTTCATCAAATGTTTCCTTGGTTACTAGTGCTATATTATTTACGTTCAAAACTATAATAAGCACGAAACCAAGTATTATAAGAACGGCTGTCACAGAGCCTACAGATGCAAGCCCCATCATTCTATTTCTCCACATGCTTTTAAATGCTTGTCTAAATACATAATTCATTCTTTTTGGGTTCATTTGATTATCCCCCCTGGTTGTGTGTCTCTGATAATAGCACCAGATTTAAGTTCAATCACTCTTTTTTGGTAGTGACTTACTATTTCTCTGTCATGAGTAGCCATTATAACCGTTGTACCTCTTTTGTTTATTTCAGTGAGAATTCTCATAATTTCTTTAGACGTTTCCGTATCTAAATTTCCAGTAGGCTCATCTGCAATTATTGTTTCAGGTTTATTTATAAAAGACCTTGCTATTGCAACTCTTTGCTGCTCTCCACCTGATAGCTCGTCCGGATAATGCTTTGCTTTGTCACTTAATCCAACCATGCTAAGTACCAATGGCACTTCTCTTCTTATATTTTTTGAATTACAGCATATCATTTCCATGGCAAATGCTATATTTTCATATACAGTCATTCTAGGAAGCAATCTGTAATCCTGAAAAACAAAGCCAATCTTGCGCCTATATTCTGCAAGATTCCTTTTTCTAATTTTGGTTATATCTCTATTGTTGTATTTAATAATCCCTTCGCTAGGCATTATCTCTCTTAATAATAATTTAATTAAAGTACTTTTCCCTGCACCGCTTTTTCCTACTATAAATAAGAATTCGCCATTATCTATTTTAAAGTTAATATTCTTAACTGCTGTAAACTCTTTTTTGTATATTTTTGTTACATTATTAAACTCTATCACCATTCCACCTCTTACCACTACTATTATATATCATATTTTGACAAAAATACAACCATTACTATTATATTCTACTTTATTTTTAGCCAAAAAGAAATGTTTATTTTTGCCTATATGAAAAAAATTTAGCAATTAGAACAGTTAACTATAAACGTGCAAAAAAAAAAGAAACTTTTGTTCCACAATATGTAGGGGAGGGTCTTGTACCCTCCCCTTGTTATCCATATTCAACTACACCCTACATTCCACAATACGTAGTGGGGGTCTTGTACCCTCCCGTTGTTATCCATATTCAACTACACCCTACATTCCACAA
>JBGUET010000406.1:0-2337 GCA_041821225.1 Sedimentibacter sp. | reverse complement strand
AAACCATATCCATGTGACCTTGAAGCATAACTCCTGGAACATTTTCATAACCAATTGTCGCAGGTTTTTTAATAATAATATTTAAAGAATCATCTTGGAATACTTCCCAGCCTTTATTTCTAGCTAAATTAAATAGATAATCTGATATTTGTTTTTCATTTCCAGACCCTCTTGGTATTTTAGTAATTTCTTCAAAATAATAAAATACTTTTTCAGGCTTCAATCCTTCTAAAACTCTTTCCATCATAGACCTCCAAAACTAATTTATCTTTATCACAAATTATTTTTTTACTGAATTTTTCCTATTCTGTTAAATGGGAAAAATCTAAAAATAGCTTTACCGATTATTTCGCTTTCATCTATATAAGGATTTTCCCAATATCTTGCATCAAATGATATAGGTCGGTTATCTCCTAAGAAGAAATAAGAATCTTCAGGTATTTTAAATGTTTTCGCCTCTCCTTCAGCTGCAACAACATAAGGCTCATCTAATTTTTCACCATTTATGTAAACACTTCCATCAGCTTTTACCTCTACAGTTTCTCCTGGCATTCCAATAAGCCTTTTAACAAGTCTCTTGTCGTCAAGCTCTAGTGATTTAAAAACAATTATATCTCCTCTATTTGCATCTTCAATGTTAAATAATTCGTCCACATATAATCTATCACCTGGCATAATAGTTTCTTCCATTGAACCAGTTGGCACTGTCACTAATATAAACACAAATTTATTTAAAAATAACACTATAACTAGGGCAATTACTACAGGAACAACCCATTCTTTAATAAAATACTTCATTACTCCACTTCCATTCTATATTATTTATGATTTTTATTGAAGTATGTCATTAAAAATCCTCAAAAAATTTCCTCCAATTATAAGTTTTGCATTTTTTTCAGACATTCCTCTTCTTAAAAGTTCTTCTGTTAGCAAGATAGCATCAGCGTGGGAACTTAGACCGTCGCTGTTGTGAATTTCAAATTTAAATTTCATTGCACTATCATAATAGCCATTGCATAAGTCAAATCCATACCCTACATGACCAGGTCCCACCAAATCTACTATATATTCAATATGATCAGCCAGCTTATTAATAGGATTTTCTCCTCTTTTTACTCCAGCAATATTTTTATAAGCATTTATACCAATTACTCCATTTCTTTTTGCAATAGCTTTAATTTGCTCATCAGTTAAGTTTCTCATTTTGTCATGAATATTTCTTACATTAGAATGAGATGCTATAAATGGTTTTTGAGTAAATTTAACAACATCCCAAAAGCCTTCATCGTTAAGATGACTTACATCTATGAGCATGTTCATCTCTTCCATTTTTTTTACCACTTGAACTCCAAAATTTGTTAGCCCACCTCTTAAGCCTTCTTCAACAGGGTTAAAATTGCATCCATCTGCAACATAATTTCTTCTGCTCCAAACAAGACCCCCACATCTCACCCCTAGTTCATAAAAGATTTTCAAAAGACCTATATCATTTCCTATGGGTTCTAGACCTTCAAAAGATAATATTATTCCAATTTTATCATCTTTTACAATGTGGTCAAGCTGTTCTTTGCTTTTAATTAATACTACTTCTTTATTGCATGTTTCAATATCTTCCATTATAGCTTTTATTTGCCCTAAAGCTGACCTTAATGCTAACTCAGGCAGAAACATATCATCTATGTATAAAGATGATACAATAATATTAAATCTGCTTTTTTTGAAATTTTCAAGGTATCTATTTTTAATTACTTCTTTTTCTCCTGCCGCATGTCTATTGTAAATCTCTCCTGCAAGATCTAAATGAGTATCAACAACCACATTTTCTTTGTGTAATTTTAAAGCCATGTCTTTAAAATACATATTTGTCCCCTTTCCTTAAGTACTAATGCTATTATAAGTAGTTTGAGAATAATTTACAAGAAGATTATAACAACATTAGATTTGCATTTCTTGGTATTATTACATTTGTTCAAACAAAACTACTTCTATTATTAAGTAATCAAATGTTTTAATGTCTGTCTGCCAACACTTGTTATTAGCGATCCACTTCTTCCTTTGTATATTTCAATCATAGAGAATTTTTCCAAATTAATTAGAACAGTCCTAATTTCCTGCTCACTTATGAAAATCCCTTTTTTCTTTGCTATTTCCCAAAGACTTCTTCTTCCTAATCTAATGTTGCTTAAATATCCTTTTTCTAATTCTTCTAACACAAATATATATTTCCTAATATTATTTCCTGCCATCTCAAAAAAATCTACTATAAAATCTTGCTTGCCAAGATTATTTTCGATATTATTAAGTTCATCTTGGCTGTCAAAAGGCAAATCCCTAGAG
>JBGUET010000405.1:0-2399 GCA_041821225.1 Sedimentibacter sp. | reverse complement strand
GTAACAGCAGATATTTCAGCAATTAATATACAAGGTGGAACAGCAAATTATCAATGGAAGAAAATTGTTGATGATTTAATAAGCGATATTGGCACAAATCAAAATAGCTATGGAATAACCGTTAATGATACAGAAGGAAAGATTTTTTGTGAAGTAAGTTTTACGGGTAATACTACAGGTACAATTACATCTAATGAATTAGACATTGCCAAAGAAATTTTGACAGGCATAATTGAAATAACAGGGGAAAAAGTTTTAGGTAGTGAATTGATTGTTTCTGAACCAACAAATAGTACAATTGCTAAGAGCGATTATGACTTTGTATGGTTTCGTGATACAATTGAAATTACAGGAGAAAATACCGAAAAACATACCATTTCAAAAGAAGATTTAGGTAAAACAATTAAGGTTGTTATTACTGCAAAAGAAACAAGTGCCAATTATTCAGGTTCTTTGATTTCAAATGAGGTTAGTATTCTTGCTTTAGCACCAGAAAAGGCAGAAGTTAAGGCTTCAGCAGAAAATGGCAATGTAAACCTTAGTTGGAGCAAGCCTTTTGCAAATGGTTCTGAAATTACTGGTTATTCTCTCGTTGTAGAAAAAGATAAAATAGGAATTACTGGCTCACCTTTTGCAATTGGAAAAGATGATACAACTTATAATGTAGGAAACCTTACAAACAGAACAACATATACATTCGTTTTAAGCACAGAGAACAGTATTGGAACAACTGATTCTGAAGCCGTTACAGCAACACCAAGAAAATCTTCTACAGGCAGTAGTAGTTCAAATAGTAGCAATACGGTTACACCAACAACAGAAAATCTAGACTCTGTAACTGAGGTGAGCATAAATATGTCTACAATTGTGACTAATGGCATAGCAAATGCAACTATTTCTGATAAATCCATTACCGATGCTATTGCACAGGCAGAAGAAGATGGAAACAGTATTTCTATTGAATTAAATGTTGACACAAATACTGAAATAGTTAATTCAGTTATAGCAGAACTTTCTAATAACAGCCTTGACCAAATGGTAACAGCTGGCGTGAAGGAAGTTACCATCAAAAATGAAGTGGCAGATATTTGCTTAGACTTTGAAACCTTAAAAGAAATACAAAAGCAATTAGACAGTGATTTTAGTATTTCTGTTAAAAAAGTGGACCAGAATACATTATCTGCAGAAGAAAAAAAACTTGTTGGCAACAGACCTGTATTTGACCTATCAATCACAGGAAAAGATGGCAATAAAGTGACTGATTTTGGAAATGGATTTGTAACAGTTTCTATTCCTTATACATTAGGTGTAAACGAAAATCCTGAAAATCTTGTTGTGTATTTTATTGACAACACCGGCATGGTAAAAGAAATGCCTAATGCGGTCTATAATGGAGAAACAAAGACAGTAAGTTTTGTAACCGACCACTTTTCAAAATTTGCAGTGGGTTACAAACAAGATACTGTTACATTTGAAGATGTGACAAATCATTGGGCAAAGGAAAGTATTGAATTTATGGCTAGTCGTGGTTTGATTGCAGGAACAGGGAATAGCAACTTCTCCCCTGATATGTCAATGACAAGAGGAATGTTTGTAACAGTTCTTGGCAGACTTGCAGAAGCAGACAATATGACTTATACAGAAAGCAGTTTCTCTGATGTAAAGGCAGATTCATATTATATGCCTTATATCGAATGGGCAAACAAAAATGGCATTGTAAAAGGTACAGGAGCTACTACTTTTGAACCGGACCAAAATATTAATCGTGAACAAATGGCAACTATTTTGTTGAATTACACAGATGTAATCGGGGTAAACTTGCCAAAAGTTCAAAACGAGAACATGTTTTTGGATAATTCAGAAATTAGTACTTGGGCAAAAAATGCAGTAAAAGAAATGCAGATGGCTGGTGTAATAAGTGGAAAGAACAACAATAGTTTTGATCCTCAGGGCACAGCTACAAGAGCAGAAGCCTCCACAATGCTACAACGATTGATTACAATCACAATTGATATTAGTACTACTCAGGACTATATGGTAGACGATAGCGGAAAATAGGTTTATCCTCGCAAAAACGGCAGTGTTGGCACTTGTTTATTCAAGACGCCGACACTGTTATTTTTTTAATAGGCATTCATTAACATAATTTCACATAATTTAAAGATAATTGCCCTAAATTTATATGATATACTAGGGTTATGAAAAAAATAACTAGTTGAATTGTTAAATAAAGGAGTAAAGATGAATAAAAAAATAAAAGGCAGCTTTTTTGTAGTACTTCTGGCAATACTCATGGTAGGGTGTACGGCTGAAATTGAAAAAAAAAGCAATCAAAAATATAAAGTGGTGGATACAGGGACTATGAAATTTTATAGTGATACACAAGTGTTAACCAGTAT
>JBGUET010000404.1:0-2402 GCA_041821225.1 Sedimentibacter sp. | reverse complement strand
GTACGCTGTCATGCATCCTTCATCAGCCATAATTTGTGCAAGCTCACTTAATGTGGCACCTTTTGAGTAGCCTTCATCACGCCCGTCAACTACCACAAATACATAGTGACCTTCTTCTATATATCCTAATGCGCATCTTGGGTTATCCTTGTTTAAATATGAAGTAGTATTAAATGATGCTAGCACATTGCCACTTCCGTCTAACAACTCTGGACCAAAAGTCCATGCCTGCCATGCCCCTTTTAGGATCACTTCATCTGCGTCAAATTCTTCTGGTGAATAAGTTTTCATTGTTCCTTCTGTAAACAAGACGCATATATCTGCATCATTAACTACTGAGCGATACAATACTCCATTTCTAATTACAACACCTTCTTCGCTGTTTCCATAGAAATCTCCAGATACTGCCAGTACCGCATCATTCTCTTCTGCCATGTCTAGTATGTTTTCTCTATAATTTTTCCCATATGTTCCTGTGGCAAATGCAGTCTTTAGATAATTAACATTTTTAACATATATATCAGAAACATAGTATGTTATCTTATCACTGCCTTCTCCTATTTCAACTTTATTTACTGTTAAGTTTATGTTTTCACTTTTGTAATTATTTACCTCAGTTGTTGTTTTGTTTTGTGAATCTATATTGTCTATGTCTGTCTTATCGGAAGAAAAATCCGATGTGTTTGTGTTGCCTCTATTTGAGTCAACTTTTGTGTCTCCTCTTTTACTGATGCTCCTAGTATCATTGTTAGTAGTATTGTCGGTGTTATTTGCTTCATCATTGTTACTGCTTTCATAGCTTCCTGGTAAGGCAAATTCATTTTTCTCATTGTCTTCTACTGTAGCTACAGTTTTTTGTTCATCGTTTGAACTTTGAGGCAAGACGTGATGAAACATTGCAAATATGCATAGACTTATTACAGTCAGCAATATATCTGTTATAACTAATTTCCATACTGGCATCCTTTTAATTTTCTTTTTTTCTTTTAGTTTGATTTCATCGTCTGAGTTATTTTGTTGATATTTTTGCATTTTTTACCTCTCCATGGCTGCTTTTGAAAATGAAATATTTCTGAACAATCCAACTAATAGTGAATAAACTTGATTCTACAATAATTTTGCTGACAAATTCGTTGCCTATTAAATTTACAACTATATTTAACAGGAATGTGTTAACAATTAAAATAAATGCTGCTAATTCAAAATATTTGACTGCTGCTTTTGCACTTTTACCCTTATCTTTAAAAACATAATTCTTGTTTATATAAAAATTAAAGCTTGCACTTATAGCTCTTGCAAACACGTTGCTTATGATTATGCTGGTGCTTTGTACCATTCCACTTGTTAAAAATATCATAAGACTATAAATGAAAAAATCCAAAACAAAACTCAATAGTGATGAAAATGAAAATTTAATTATATCTTTATAAATTCTTGCTGAATCTCTTATAACTCTAAAATGCGATGATTCATTGTTTTCAATATATATTGTTTCAATAGGCACCTCAATAATATTTATTTTTTGTTTAGCACATTCTAAAAGCACATTCATTTCATACTCATACCTATCACCTGGAACTTTTAGCAAAAAAGGTATTATTTTTGAATTAAATGCTCTCAATCCAGTTTGCGTATCATTCAATTTCACTCCAGATGCACATTTAAATATATATCGTGTAACAGTATTTCCGAATTTGCTCTTAGCTGGAACATTGCCGGTGAATTGTCTGCTCCCTAGAATGAGGCTGTTCTCATTGGTTTCTAATGCTCTGCTTACTTTTATTATATCATCATACCTATGCTGTCCATCTGCATCTGCAACTACTATTCCTAGGTCGTCAGGATAATTATCTTCAATATATTTAAGGGCAGTCTTAATAGACTTGCCTTTTCCAAGATTATGCTTATGTTCCATTACTTCCGCGTATTCCTCTAATTTAGAAAAAAGCAACTGTTTATTTAATGCACTGCCATCATTTATTATAACAATGTCATAGTCGGTTTTTAATTTTATTTCCTGTGCTAATTTTATGAGCCTTTCATCTGGCTCATAGGCTGGGATAATTACAACCATTTTATTCACTTCCCACATTTATTGTATAAATTATATAACTATATTGTGTTAGAATAGTGATAACAGTTTGTTTTGTTGGTGAACATTTCACGAACTGTTGATTGCTTAGGAGCTGTATAAATGATTAATATACACAAGTTTTAATGGTTGTGATACAATATAAATTGAATAAATAAAAAACGGCACATCTGGGAACGAAGCGTCAATCAAAAAAAAAGAAGCGTCCCATCTGTCACTACTATAATAAAAAAATTACAAACTAATTTATTGCATATTATTTACAATTTCAATAGCTGCTTTACCTGTCATATGTTCAATTTTGACTTCA
>JBGUET010000403.1:0-2406 GCA_041821225.1 Sedimentibacter sp. | reverse complement strand
GGTAATTGCTGAAATTGATACAGGCATTGGATATGATACGACTTTTACAATGCCAATTATAGGCAACAATGCTATGTACTTGACTCATAATGGTCTTGTAAAGTTATCTGACCATGAGAGGGGAGAATTTAGTGTTGCTGAATATATTAAAGTTTTAGAAGAGGAAGAAACGGCTTTGATTCCAGTAAAATTAGACGGCAATGACAGCGGTGTGCGCTATATCCACTATAAAACTGAAAGTTTAACCGAATTAGGTTATGATGCAGCTCTAGCTGATGGTAAATGGGATATCCTTGATTATGCGGCAGCGGAAGGGTACTTAAAATTTAATAAAGGTGAAACATTAAAATATGTGGAAATTACAATCCACGATGACACAAATTATGAGACTTATGAACCATTCCAGTTGATAATTGATGAACCTATTGGAGGAGCCACTCTCAATGAAAATCAGGATACGATGATTGTAGCTATCAGAGATGATGACTATGAAAATCCACTTGGCTTTACATTTACAAGTAAAGTTGTTGATGAAGCTGACGGAAATGTTGTATTGACAGTTCATAGGAATGATGATGCTTTCCTTAAAGCTTGCAGTGTGGATTATCGTATTGAATCAGACGGTACACCTGAAGAAGAAGGATATATTGATCAGCACGGAACCTTGGATTTTGAAAAGGGAGACATTGAGAAATCTATTGCAGTAACTTTGGTGAATGATGATGACTATGTTCCAGGAAGAAGCTTTACTGTGGTTCTTGAAAACCCTCGCTTGGTAGATGTTGATTCAGAGTATGATAGTGTTATCATTGAGATCAATGATTCAGATAATCTAGCTGGTGTTGAATTTGATCAAAGCATAAATATTGAAGATGTTGAAGATGCAAGAACCTATACTTTCAATATAGAACGTGAAAATACCAACGGGTCAATCATATTATTGGTAGCTACGGGAACGGCTATTTATGGAGTGGATTATACCAGTAATATGGATTTGAGTGGTTTTGCAACTATTGAGTTTGAGGATGAGGAATTAATTAAAACGGTTACAATTAATATTCTAGATGATGATGAGGCAGAACCCAAAGAATCCATACAACTGAAATTATTAAAAGGGGAAATGACTGATCTTGAACCTGGTGATAACAATGAATTTGAAATCACTATTGTGGATGATGATGCTATTTTACCAAGTTCACCCCTAGCCAATGAGAGCAAAAACGGATCACAATCAGTCACATTCTATCATTTGGTAGAAGGGGCAGATCTTAATATTTATGATGTAAATGGAGACTTTGTTAAGGCAGTGTCTCCAATTCCTAGAGACTATTGGACTGTACATATTGATGTGATAGGAGATGGATACTACGGCATCCAAACGGTAGATGAAATTGAAAGTGAGCCTTCAAATACATTTTCCTTGACTAATGTACCGAGAGATACAATGGTACTAGACTCTAGTTATGAAGGTATGTATACCTTTAGCAGCGAAGAGTTAGTGGAGCACTATGATGGATATGACTTAGAATACATTATTATTTCTGTAAATGAAACATTGCCAGATAATAGAAAAATATTTTATCTACAATCTTATTATACTCCATTTGAACTGGAAGAGGGCAGTGTGTTGGCGGACTTAGGGTATGAAGTAGTACCTGATTTGGAGAATTACAAAAATGAAGCAAAACTAATGAAAGAATACAATCCTGAAAATAAAATCTACTATTTTATAACAACAGGGACAGAACTTTTATCGGAGATTCTTTACTACGGTGAGGTACAATAACGTGATTCATGATATGCTCCACTAATAGTGGAGCATATCATTTGTTTGTGGACTGCTTAGTCTTACAGTTTTAGCCGAGTATTAATTTAATAAGAAATTCTATTTATGAATAGCAGTTAAGTTACAAGTTTAACAATTCAAAACTTTTATTACAATAACTTAACAAAACCTAATGACTGTGATTGCTTTATAATGACTTTAGAATATTGTATAATAAAAATAACATATTTTATGGAGGCCTTTTTTGGGGGATGGAAGATATTACACTTCGGAGCAATTCTTTAGTATTATATATTTAACTACGCTTATTATTTTTATGACAGTTAGCATCATGTTGTCTGTTTATAAAGGTTCGAAAAACAAGATAAGCAAGCAGGTTCTTATGCCAATGATAGTTTTGTTTATAATTGTTGTTTTTAGCTTTATAGAACAAGTTGTAGTTTCACAGCAACAAGCTTTTTTTATTAGATGTTGCATGGGTGTTATGTTTATAGGGGTTAATTTTTTATTTGTTAGATTTAATTTAAACGTTGTTTCAAATTTACTTACTAAAAGTAATTATTCATATAAATTGAAATATGTTCTTTACATTCTGATGGGATCGTTTTTAGTTATTAGCT
>JBGUET010000402.1:0-2412 GCA_041821225.1 Sedimentibacter sp. | reverse complement strand
GTTTGAGCATATCATGCATATATAAAAGCATCAGGTCAATGACCTGATGCTTTTATTCAATAATTATTTCATTTTCATCAGCATCTTCTTTTTCTTCTTGTTCATTTTCATCTGCTGAAATTATTTTTTCTGATTTTTCTTTTATTTTGTCAACTGTTTCTTTCATGTTTCTTTTTAGGCTGTTTACGTTTATAGAGTTTTTATCTCTATAAATTCTAATTTTGCATGAAGTGAGTACAGCCAAAATAAATCCGAATATTACAACCCAAAATGCCATTATAAATGTAATTAAGACCAATACAACAGGCACATTGATCAACAAGTTTCCATCCTTGTTTTTAACAGATAATTTCAAAGATAAAAGTCTGTTGGCAAAACCATTGAAGTTGCTCTTGTTTTCGTTTTTTTTGCCTTTTTTCTTTTCAATTTCAATTATTGATTTAATTAAATCACCATCATTTTTCTCTAAGGTGCTCTTTGCTTCTTCATAGCTTACATTAACTCTAGTCCTTAGTTCATCTATTTGTTCTAATGTAACTTTCATTTCGCCCTCCGAAATATATATTTTTCTAATATAGTTATACTACCGCTAAATAATTAAGCTTGTTTTAGCATTATATTAAAATAAGATTAGAATTAAACTTAAGTTTTTAATTTGTTTTCTCCTTTTGATTTTTCTAACACTGCTGTTTATTGACAAACAAAAATAATCATGCTATTATTTATTCTAAATAGAGTTCTAATAACGTTGTTTAGATGTAAATAATCACATATTTATTATTATAATCAATGAAAAGTCGCAATAATTGCGGCTTTTTATATAATAATCCCATTTATAGGAATTCATCCAAATTAATTATTATTTAATCAAGAAAAGGAAAAATAAATTAGTGAAAATAAATTTTTTTAAATTCAAAAAATATTTCAATACTACTTTTGCGCTGGACTTAGTGGAGGATGGTAATGATATACATGTGGAAAACATTAAGAAAAATGAGCTTCCGCCTAATGTTACTTCAAAAATGCTTTATAGTGACATTGTTCAATTAGCTTTGCCTTCAGTAATAGAAATGACCTTGACACAGCTTGCTTCAATGGTGGATTTAATGATGGTAGGAGGTTTAGGTGCTTGGGCTCTTTCAGCTGTTGGTTTAACTCTGCAGCCAAAATTTTTATTAATGATTTTATTTATGTCTATGAATATTGGTGCCACTGCAATGGTGGCAAGATATAGAGGTGCAGGAGAACAAGAAAAAGCCAATTTAATAATGAGGCAAGCTATTTTGCTTACTTTAATACTATCTATATTTTCATCAGCAATAGGATATATTTTTTCTGAACAATTAGTTGCTTTTATGGGTGCCCCTGATACACAAACATTAGTGGGTGGAACCATGTACTTAAGAATTCAAATGGTCGGCTTCACATTCATGGCGTTAACGTCTACTATTACAGCCGTTCTTCGTGGGGTGGGTGATTCAAAAACTGCTATGATATATAATTTATCTGCCAATGTTGTAAATGTATTTTTCAATTATCTGCTTATAGAAGGTCATTTGGGTTTCCCAAGACTGGAAGTTGTAGGTGCATCCATTGCCACAATAATCGGACAACTTTTTGCCTTCTTATTTGCTTTTATCTATATAATAAAAGGTAATCAATTTCTTCATCTTAGTTTCAAAGACAGCTTCAAACCCGATTTATCTTCCATTAAGCAAATATTTACTATTGGTATTCCTGCAATGATAGAGCAACTGGTAATGCGTGTGGGAGTTATTATATATGTAAAAACTATTGCTGGTCTTGGTACTGTTGCATACGCAGTGCACCAGATTTGCGTGAACATTCAATCTCTGTCTTTTATGAACGGTCAAGGTTTTGCAATCTCTGCAACCTCTCTTACAGGTCAAAGTCTTGGCAAAAACCGACCTGATATGGCACATGCGTACACTCATAGAACAAGACGTCTTGGAATGGCGGTTTCTGTAATAATAGGTGTAATTTTTATATTTTGGGGAGGAAAAATTGTATCTCTTTACAGCAGCGATGCAAGTATAGTATCCCAAGGTGCCAGAATAATGCTTTTTATAGGATTTACTCAGCCACTGCAATCATCCCAATTCATATTGACCGGTGCATTAAGAGGTGCTGGTGACACAAAGGCTACAGCACTAATAACATTTATTACAGTTCTTTTAGTCAGACCTATTCTAGCAATTTACTTTATAAATCATTTACACTGGGGACTTGAAGGTGCTTGGTATGCATTTATAATTGACCAAACTTTAAGATCTGCTCTTGTACTTTTAAGATACAATTCTGGGAAATGGAAAGATATAAAAATCTAAAAGATGGTTTGTTTTATTTGTCGCCATAGTAAAAAATTAAAATAAAAAGATTTGAACAATATTA
>JBGUET010000401.1:0-2422 GCA_041821225.1 Sedimentibacter sp. | reverse complement strand
CCTATTCGTTCCATATCAGTTATCATTTTGAGAGCAGTACTAATCAATCTCAAATCCGATGCCACTGGCTGTTGTTGCAACAACAACTTCAAACAATGACTTTCAATTGTTTTTTCCATTTCATCTATTTCGACTTCATATTCATTAACCTGCTTTACAAGCGATAAATCTTGATTTATCAATGCTTTAACACTTGCTTCAATTGAATTTTCTATAAGTCCGCCCATTTTTATAAGCTCTAAATTTAGATTTTCTAGCTCTTTATCAAATCTACCTCTCATTTAATACCTCCATTATTCATAAATAGCATATATAATTATACTATTTTATTTAAAAATTTCATAGTTTTATTAAAAAAATTAACCAAATCTTCCTGTTATATAATCCTCTGTCTTCTTGTTTTTAGGTAAAGAGAAAAGTTTCTCAGTTTCATCAAACTCTATAACCTCTCCATGAAGGAAAAAGCCTGTTTTATCAGATATCCTCGTTGCTTGTTGCATATTGTGAGTTACTATTACTATAGTATATTTCTTTTTTATTTCTAAAACAAGGTCCTCTATTTTCATAGTTGAAATCGGATCTAACGCAGATGTTGGTTCATCCATCAAAAGAACCTCTGGATTTACTGATAAAGCCCTTGCAATGCATAACCTTTGTTGCTGTCCACCTGATAACCCTAGTGCATTTTTTTTAAGTCTATCTTTGACTTCATCCCACATGGCAGCGGCTTTTAAACTTTGTTCCACTATTTCATCTAATGCAGACTTTTTATTAACTCCATGTGTTTTTGGACCATAGGCTATATTATCATATATGCTCATTGGAAATGGATTCGGTTTTTGAAATACCATTCCCACCCTTTTTCTAAGCACTACCGCATCCATGTCTTTATATATATCAACATTATCTAATAACATTTTGCCAGTTATTTTCACGCCTTCTATTAAATCATTCATCCTGTTCAAAGATTTCAATAAAGTCGATTTACCACAACCTGATGGCCCTATAAATGCAGTTATTTCTTTTTTATTTATAAGCATATTTATGTTCTTTAAGGCTTGAAAATCACCATAATATAAATCAACATCTTTGATTTCCATTTTCGTTGGATTATTCATTGCTCATCCTCCCAAGTTTTTTTGCAAGATGTGTAGTTGCAAAGTTTACTAAAAATACTACAATAATTAATATAGCTCCTGTTGCAAAAGCCATATCCTTTGAATGTGGCAGACCTTCACTAGCAAGCATGTACATATGTATTGCAAGAGTTCTCTGTGATGCTAGTAAATTTAATGTAGGCATCTCCAAAACATTAGTACCGCTTGTGAAAATAAGAGCTGCTGTCTCACCCACAATACGTCCTATCGCAAGAATCACTCCAGATAATATTCCAGGAATTGCCGTAGGCAAGACTATTCTAAACACAGTCCTTAATCTTGATGCTCCAAGACCAAGGCTTCCTTCTCGATATATATCTGGAACTGATTTTATTGCTTCTTCCGATGAACTTATTATTACAGGTAAAACCATTATGGCAAGTGTACATACACCTGATAAAATTGATGTTTTAAATCCAAGTAATGTTACGAAAAATATCATTCCAAATAAACCATATATTATTGATGGTATACCTGCTAACGTATCTACTGCTAATCTTATTGCTTTTACAGCTTTATTTCCCCGCTTGGCATACTCTGTAAGATATATTGCACAAAACACACCAATTGGTACTGATATTATAAGAGTTAAAATTATCATTACCATAGTTGTGACTATTGAAGAAAAAGCAGATAAACTATCTGAATTATAACTTCCAAATAGAAATTCCATATTTATATTTGGTATTCCTCTTATTAATATAAATAGCAATATATAAACTAGTATTGCTACTGTTATTATTCCACAGAGCCACACTAGAGATTTCAATGCTAAAGATTTCAATTTTCTTCTTGTCATGTTGCTCTTATTGTTTTCCATTAAATCTTCCATTGTTATAGTATTCATCCCTTTCATTTACTTTATTTCTAATTTCTATTAGAATTTGACTTAATTAAGCTAAGTGAAATATTTAATATTATTATGAATACAAAGAGCACCACGCCCGTAGCTATTAAGGCTTCAGTATGAAGTCCAGAAGCATAACTCATTTCTGTAACTATGTTGGCTGTCAATGTTCTTATTGGTTTTAGTAGAGATATTTTATCAAGTGGCATTACAGCTCCCCCTGCAACCATAACGACTGCCATTGTTTCTCCTACCGCTCTACCTATCCCTAGCATTATTGATGTCAATATACCCGATTTTGCTGCGGGCAAAACAACTTTAAATATAGTTTCTTCTTTTGTGGCTCCAATACCAAGAGATCCTTCCTTGTAGGTTTCAGGAACTGCTCTAATAGAAGATTCGCTAATTGATATAATTG
>JBGUET010000400.1:0-2430 GCA_041821225.1 Sedimentibacter sp. | reverse complement strand
TAGGAATCATCATTTTCCCTGGCAAATTAAAATACATAGCTAACCATGGTTTTGAAAAAGGAACCATCAAACAACAAATTATTCCTACATAGAAAAGAATATCCACACAAATTTTAGATACATAATGAACAAAACTATTTTTATACATAGAACCCTCCTTGCAATTTGTAATTAAATTATAACAGTTATTTACTTATTGTCAATAATTATTTATTGTTTATCGATAATTATTTATTGCTATTACACTTGCGAAAATAATTTCAGAATTTTTAAACGACTACTACATTTGAAAAAGGTAAAACAACCAAAAGAAAATATCACTTTTTTTATGAATATATAAAATATTAACAAAAAAAGTTAAAGGCTAAACTTGTTATAAAGTCTGGCCTTTAACTTTTTATTTCTATTTATTTTTTAATCAAGTCTATAACTCTTTACTATTTACCCCACCAATCCCATTTAACAAATGAGTATGGAACATATGCCATAGGGTCTATCTTGTTAAAGTAGAAATTTTCTCCTGGCTGTAAAGTGTTTGTACTAACTATATATTGAGAACCTATCATTCTTACTACTTCTAATTCAGCCCATGGATCATGAGGAGAATCTGTCATAGTAACAGTAGATGAAGCTAATTTGTTTTCTTTTATATCTTCAACAGTTAGTTCTTGTCTTATTAAAGTAGGGCTTAGTAAAAATCCACAACCATCTGCTGATTTAGCATAGGTAATGTTATACATGAATGAATTTATTGCTTCATTAAATTCTTCTACATTAGCATTTTTATTTAAATTACCTAAAATGTCAGCACTAACTTTGAAGAATTCTATTCCATTACGACTAATTTTTCCTTCAGCTTTTCCATCTTTAACTTCTAAATCTATGTCTGCCATTTTTTTAGGTAAACCACAAACTTCTCTTCCCATTGCCATTGCCATTCCATCAGTTATTGGCATAGATAAGCAATATCTGCCTACTTTTCCGTCACATTCTGCAAGAATAAACAATCCAGCTTCTTTGTATGGTGGACAAAAGCTTGTTTTAGGATAATTTGCTACAAATGTTGAAACTAACGGTTTTCCAGCTACTGGTTTTAATGGAGCTGGAAGTAATTTTGCTATTACTTCTGGTTTTGTTTCCCATACAGTATTTAACATTTCCGCACCAAAAAATATTGTTTTATTTCCTTGTAATGATTTGATTTGGTCCATTGTTTTTGTAAAACTATACATAATAAATCCTCCTAGTTTAAATTAGTTTATATTTAGTCAAGCACATATGCCTTTTCGAATCCATTTTGCATTGCATCTACCACTCTTCCTGGCCTGCAAGCATCTCCTAATATTTCAACAATTTTGTAGCTTTCTTCCACTGCTTTTACTATTTCATTGTTACATTTAACTCCTAAAGATAAAACCAAAGCATCAGCTTTTAATGTAGTCATTTGGTGGTCTTTAGTATTTTCAATATCTAATTCACCATCTTTAATATTTGTAAGTTTCATTGAAGAAAGTAATTTTACCCCACCTTTAACAAGTCTCATACTTATATCAACTACATTAGGTACGTATCCTGTAGGTGCAATTTTATCTGCCATCTCTATTACTGTTACTTTATTGCCGCTTGCAATTAATAATTCGGATATTTCTAGACCCGTCATTCCAGAACCAGCAACTACTACATTTTTATTTTCTAATTTTACTTTACCATCTAAAATATCAGTTGAAGTGTATACGAAATCTTTATCTACTCCTGGTATTGGCGGTACTATTGGTGTTGACCCTGCTCCAATAAATACTGCATATGGATTAATCTCATTAATTTTTTCTATAGTAGCCTTCTCATTTAATCTAACTTCAACATTTAATTTCTTAAGAGTTAATTCCTGATAATCAAGAAACCAATTCAATTTATCTTTTAATGGTGGTTTTGTTGCTAAATATACACTTCCACCTAAATGTTCTTTTTCTTCAAATATTATAGGTACAAATTCTTTTAATGCCAATACCCTTGCAGCTTCCATACCTGCTGGACCACCACCAACAATTACAACTTTTCTTCCTTCTCCATTTTTATGGAATCCTTGATATTCTAATTCTTTCCCCACTCTAGGATTAACTGCACACTTTATGGTGCCGCATTTCATAATGCTTTCTATGCAATTTAAGCATGATATACAAGGTCTAATATCTTCTTCATGACCTGCTCTTGCCTTATTACCCCACTCTGGGTCCGCCAATTGTGCTCTTCCTAATGCAACAAAATCTAAATTATCTTCTTCTAAAATAGTTTCTGCCATATCTGGCTTTCTAATTACGTCACAAGCAATTACAGGAATATTAACCGCTTCTTTTATGGCTTTAGCCAAATGTCTTTTCCATCCCTGTGGATATGAAATTGGTTCTATGATTGTAGTAACAGATTCATAGG
>JBGUET010000399.1:0-2430 GCA_041821225.1 Sedimentibacter sp. | reverse complement strand
AAAAAGTTTTACCTATAAATCAACTGTATATAAAAGTTTCTAGGGAAGAGCATAAATTTATAGGAATACTTCGTTTTGCTGAATTAGGGGGAATTCTATATAGTAAATTTTCACCTGACAATGATTTGATTTTATTATTAGTTGAACATTTTGCTGACAGATATAAATATGAAAAATTCATAATTCACGATGAAAGAAGAAATAAAGCAGTTTTTTATGCAAATGGCCTATGGGAAGTAAAAGAAAATATTAATTTCGAAAATATAGAATACAAACAAGATGAAATAAAGTTTCAAAATTTGTGGAAGCAGTATTTTACTCATATAGCAATTGATGTAAGAACAAATACTAACCTTCAATTTCAATTTGTACCGGCAAGATATAGAAAAAACATGATTGAATTTAAATAACCTGTGGACAACTTTTTTGTAGAAAGAAAGTTTGTCTACAGATTATTATTTTATATACTTTTAAATGAAAAAAATTTGATATTTTGTACAAAAGAAGGTATAATTCAATATGAAATAATTAGGTTGAGAGTATTTATATTTTTACATAAGTTTAGTGTTTTTATGTGTTGCTGGGAAATACATTACACATAAATTGAACAAATTAAATACAAGGATGGTAGACTTTTGAATATTAGCTCAATTAGCACGGATGTAATTGGAGTTATTGCACTTCTTTTTACAATTATTTTAGCAAAGCGCAATGCTGTAATTGATAGCTATAAAACTAAAATTTATATATTTGTTTCAGGGGTAACGATATCTTTACTGATTTTAGAAATATTTGATATTTTGTTAGAATTTTCATATGGAATTGAATTCTTAGAATTGCATAAAATTATTAATATCATTGGATTTTCTTTAACTCCTTTGGTTCCATATTTACTGCTGTTTTTAAATAGTAGAGAAATATTTGTTAATAAAACTTTATATGCAATTCCTTTAATAATAAATGCTTTATTAAGTATTTTAAGTTATAAAACAGGATGGGTTTTTCTATTTGATACACAAGGTCAACATGTTAGAGGTAACCTGTTTTTTATATCAATAGCAATTAGCACCTTTTATTATTTGTTATTGATTTTTTCAGTAATAAAAAATGATTTAGAGTATGATAATGAGGATTTAACATTTTTAAAATTTGTTTTTTTTGTTCCTCTTACTGCTGTAATTTTACAAATTACGTTTTATGGATTTAATTTAATATGGGCAAGCGTAGCATTATCATTGCTTTTATATTATATATTCTTAAGAGAACTTCAATTTAAATATGATGTTACAAGTGGAATAAAAAACAGAAAAGCATTTGAAAAAGAAATAGAACGATATGATAAAAATCATGATAATTTCGCCATGGTCGTTTTGGATTTGAATGATTTAAAGAAAATTAATGATACCAAAGGTCATAATTACGGGGATGAGGCTATTTTGATTTCAGCAACAGTATTGCAGGAAAGTTTCTACGGTGTTGGAAAAGCATATAGAATTGGTGGTGATGAATTTTGCGTGATATGCAATAATGCTACAAAGGCGAACCTTGATAGTTCATTAGCAAGGTTAGAACAATTATTGGATATAGTAAATCAAAAGCGTGATATTAAAATAGTATTTGCTTATGGATATGAATTTTATAAGAAAAATACTAATGATAGTATTCCTGATGTATTTTCCAAAGCTGATAAATTTATGTATGAACATAAAGCAAAATTGAAGGGCTTTTATGGAAGGCGCATTGATGACCTTGATGCAGAGGGCTTATCATAAAAAAGCATTATAACAGGAAATTTCAGCGGACATTTAGTAAATATTCAACAAGGGCAATGTAACGAATAAATTAAATACAATATAAATAATGGACGGTTTTCAATGAACAGAAAATCGTCTTTTTTTATTTTGTAATGGTTAGTTTTCATAATTAATTAATATTGTTTAAATGTTTAATTAAGGGGTAAACAATAAATATTGGTATAGTTTTATTGTTATAATTTATGCTTGTATTGTCTTATAAAATAATTAACTATAAAGTTTAAAACAAAATCAAATTCATGGATGTGATTATTAATGGGCAGAGAAAAAGCAAATAAAAAGCATGATAATAGAAATTCAAGTAGGTATAAAAATGAAGCTCTGGTAATAGTTATGAAGTATGGTGTATTTGGTGTTCTATGGATATTGCTGACTGACAAATTTCTTGAGTTAGTTGCAGGCAACTTCCAAATATACAAGACTATACAATCTTATAAAGGCTGGTTGTTTGTTTTAATAACAATGATTTTGGTATTCTATTTAATTAATAAAAAAATAAATCTTATTCAAAATGCTAAAAATGAAGCATTAAATGCCTATGAAGAGTTGAGAACATTAAATAATGAACAATTAGAATTAGAAAAAACATTGGTCTATCAAGACAATTTGATTAAAA
>JBGUET010000398.1:0-2435 GCA_041821225.1 Sedimentibacter sp. | reverse complement strand
AAAGCAGTTTTTGATTTAAATCCAAACATTAAATTCGGAATATTGGTTGGGAAGGATATAGTAAATTCCGAAACAACAGCTGAAGATGAAGAAAGATTAAGGAAAGCAGAAAACAAAATGAGGGAGGAAATTAAACCGGAAAAGCTTAGGGAACTTAACAATGTAGCATTGTACAGAGACGTAATGATTAAATCAGGTATTAATCCAAACAAATATCCTCCGTCGGTTGAGGCAATGTTCAAGAGAATTATTAAGGGGGGACAGCTTCCAATTATAAATGCATTAGTGGATTTATGTAATGCAGTTTCTGTAGAGCAGGGAATATCTTTGGGGGGACATGATTTAAATGATATTCATGAAGATCTTGAAGTTCGCTACAGCAAAGAAAAAGATATATTTCTTCCATTTGGGGGGAAGGAGTATGAAGATGTTCCAGAAGGAGAGCTTGTATTTGCAAGCGGCAATGTAGTACAAACATTAAAGTGGGTTTGGAGACAAAGCGAATTAGGGAAATTGACTAATGAAAGCAATAATATATTTTTCCAATTAGTGGGGTTTGAATATAATGAAGGGTCAACATTGTATAAAGCAATGGATGACATAGAAAAACTAGTAGTTGATAGATTTCATGGGAGCTGTAAAAGATACATAGTGGACATTTGTAATCCTTCTATAGAATTTTGATTATATTAATTACTGTGTTTAATAGAAAGAAGGTCAATCCAAAGATTGACCTTCTTTAAAATTAAAATGTAAAACTATTTTATTTTTTCTTTAGCAAAAAATTCTTTTGTAAGTTTGAATACTGTTCCGCTTAATGCAAGAACACCTATTAAGTTAGGTATTGCCATTAAACCATTTAATGTATCTGCCAAACTCCAAACAAATTCAAGACCGCCAATAGCTCCTATTAATACGAAAGGTACCCAAGCAATTCTATAGAACATTATTGATTTAGGTCCAAGAAGGTATTCAAAGCATTTTTCACCATAGTATTCCCAACCAATTATAGTTGAAAAAGCGAACAATACTATACCTATAGAAACAATGTATCCGCCACCAGGAAGAGTTGCATCAAATGCTGCAGTAGTAAGTGCTGAACCTGTCAAACCATCTGACCAAACACCTGAAGTTATTATAGCAAGTGCAGTTATAGAACAAATTACAATTGTATCCATAAATACTTCAAACACTCCCCAAAGACCTTGACGTACTGGATGGTCTGTAGTTGCAGCAGCATGAGCGATAGGTGCGCTACCTAAACCAGCTTCATTAGTAAATACTCCACGTGCGATACCAAATCTTATAGCTTGTGTCATTGTAGCACCTGCAAAACCACCAACAGCTGCTTTTCCAGTAAATGCACTTGAGAATATCAATCCGAATGCAGCTGGAATCTCAGCTATGTGAATAAGTATAATGATTAATCCACTAATGATATAAAAAGCGGCCATAAATGGAACTAATTTCTCTGTGAAGGCACCTATTCTTTTGATTCCTCCAACGATAACCAATGCTGTAACAACTGCCAAAACTAGTCCTGTAATCCAAGGGCTAAGATTGAAAGATGCTTGCAAAGCAGCGGCTACTGAATTAGATTGAACCATGTTTCCTATACCAAATGCTGCTAGTGCACCAAATACAGCAAAGATTACTGCCAACCAATTCCAACCAAGACCATTCTTTATATAGTACATAGGCCCGCCTACATAACGACCATCTTCAGTTTTTTCTCTGAAATTAACAGCTAAAACAACTTCGGAAAATTTAGTAGTCATACCTAACAAGGCTGCAAACCACATCCAAAATATTGCGCCTGGTCCTCCAGCTGCAATAGCTGTTGCAACGCCGGCAATGTTACCTGTTCCAACTGTAGCAGCTAATGCTGTTGCAACGGCCTGGAATGCTGTAACTTCTCCTTCTCCTTTTTGTTCTTTAACGAACATTTTAAGAAGAGTATTTTTAAGAATGTAACCAAGTTTTCTTATTGAGAAAAATCCTGTTTTAAATGAAAGAAATAATCCAGCACCTACAATTAAGATTAATATAGGTGGTCCCCATACTATGTTATTAACATAGCTGTTGATGCTCATAATAGTGTCCATAAATACCTCCAATTTATATTAGAATTGCTTTGCTTTTTTAATAATATAATTTTAAAAAAGCAATATATCTTTAAGCTGAAAAACAGTGCCGATCTGTTTTTTAGCTTTTGAAAATTTGCAAATATTTTTTACAACAATTAATAAAAAATATTTGTTGTGATTTGGCACAATGTACCTTTGCAAACGTTAAACATATGCATAAGAATTTTAAAATACCGTTGAAAAAATCAATTGTTTACCATCGTCTATGTAAAAATGATTAGCACTGAATAACGTTTTCTAGAAGATTATAACACATTTGAAAAACGTATTCAATCTATATATAATGAA
>JBGUET010000397.1:0-2435 GCA_041821225.1 Sedimentibacter sp. | reverse complement strand
CTGATACATTAGTATATCAAACTGAAAAAACTTTAAAAGATTTAGAAGGAAAAATTTCTCCAGAAGAAAAAGCAGCAGCTCAAGCAGCGGCAGATGAACTTAAAAAAGCAATTGAAAGCAATGATTCAGCACAAATGAAAGAAAAAACAGAAAGTTTAACAAAAGTATTTAATGATCTTGCTCAAAAGCTTTATGCTCAACCAGGTGCACAAGGAGAAGCTCAAGGTGAGGCAGGTTCTGAACAGGGCTCAGCTGAAAATGATGACAATGTTGTGGATGCAGAATTTGAAGAAATTCACGACGAAGACCAAAAATAAATTATATAGAATTTAACAGATATTGCCAAGCTAAATCTTATTTAAGATTTAGCTTGGTTAATGTATAAAATGAAAAACGTTGTAGGGGATGGTTTTGTGGCCTCCCGCAAGGTGGTGAGGAGAAATTTATGGCGAAGAGAGATTATTACGAAATTCTAGGAATTGAAAAGGGTGCAGATGACAAAGAGATTAAATCAGCTTTTAGAAAATTAGCAAAACAATATCACCCTGATTTAAATCCTGACAACAATGAAGCAGAAGGAAAATTCAAGGAAATAAATGAAGCCTATGAAATTCTCAGCGATCCAGATAAAAAGGCTAAATATGATCAGTTTGGTCATGCGGCATTTGATCAAAACCAAGGATTTGGTGGCGGCGGTGCTAACGACTTTGGGGACATATTTGGAGATATATTTGGAGACTTCTTTGGAGGGGGATTTGGTGGCGGCGGAAATACCAGAGCACAAAGAACCGGTCCTAAAGCAGGCTCAGACTTGAAAATAAAGTTGGACATAGCCTTTGAAGAAGCAGCATTTGGCACTAAAAAGGAAATTAAAATAAATCGTATAGAAAAATGCAATGTTTGCGACGGCACAGGAGCCAAAAAAGGAACAAACAAAAAAACTTGTCCAACATGTCATGGTGCAGGAAGTGTTAAAACAGTACAAAGAACTCCATTTGGCCAGTTTGCAAGCACTAAAATATGTTCAACATGCAATGGCACAGGCGAAGTTGTAGAAGAACCTTGTACATCTTGTGGTGGAACAGGTAAAGAAAAAAAATCAAGAAAGCTTACTATTAACATACCAGCAGGAGTTGATACAGGCTCAGTTATACCACTTCGTGGTGAAGGTAACCACGGAGAGAGGGGTGGCCCAGCTGGGGACTTGTATGTATATATTAATGTTAAGGCTCATGAATTGTTTGAAAGAGACGGAAATGATGTATGGTGCGAAATCCCAATATCTTTTGCAAAGGCAACTTTAGGTGGCTACATTGAAGTACCAACCCTTGAGAATAAAGTAAAATACGAAGTACCAGAAGGAACACAGCCAGGAACAGTATTTAGACTTAAGAACAAGGGAATTAAAAACCTAAGAGGCGCAGGTAAAGGCGACCAATATGTAAGAATAAAGATAGAAGTTCCTAAAAAACTTACAGACAAGCAAAGATCTATTCTTGAACAATATTCAACTGAAATGGGAGAAAAACCTGACAATGATAAAAAAGGCTTCTTTGGAAAAGTTAAAGATGCTTTTATGGATTAATAATGATTTAAGACGAAACTCATGTTAATCATTTAAAAAATGTCACAAAATTTATATTAGCACCAGATTAAATCTGGTGCTTTGTTGTGTTTAAAAGAATAAAATACATATGTATAAATAAAATGAATAAAATTGACATTTATTCATGGCGGTGCTAGAATAAATTTGTCATGGGGCAAGTGACAAGGGAAGGTAAAAAAATTTGGAGGTAGTGAAATGAAATCGTTAATTAGAATGAGAATGAGCGCACATGAAGCACATTACGGCGGGGAGCTTGTGGACGGAGCAAGAATGCTGGGGCTGTTCGGAGATGTGGCAACAGAACTGTTAATCAGAAATGATGGTGATGAAGGTTTGTTTGTTGCGTATGACCAGGTAGAATTTCTAGCACCAGTATTTGCAGGAGACTACATTGAAGCAGAGGGAGAATTAATTTCAACTGGTAATACATCAAGAAAAATGAAATTTGAAGCAAGAAAAGTAATCGTACCAAGAAAAGATATAAATGATTCTGCTTGCGACTTTTTAGAAGAGCCAATAGTAGTGTGCAGAGCCAGCGGAACATGTGTAGTAAAAAAAGACAAACAGAGAAAAAATAAATAAAGAGTGCCTAACAAGGCTTACAAAATGATATATTGAATTTAAAAAAGATTTCGGCAGTTTATCTAAAGTTAAACAGCTGCTGAGATCTTTTTATTTATATAATTAAATTGTAATTTTGATTTTGTATAATAAATTGAGCCTAAATATTTCTTAAAGGGAAAAACATGAATAATTATTGACAATATTCTACATAATATAAAAATAATTTGACAAAAAATTCTTATTAAACTATAATTAACTATTATAT
>JBGUET010000396.1:0-2442 GCA_041821225.1 Sedimentibacter sp. | reverse complement strand
AACAGTTCTTGGTCCTACAGTTGCTGCAGTTTTAACAGGAACATTTGTTATAGAATCAATATATGCTATACCTGGTATGGGTAAATATTATGTTAACAGTGTTACGACTTTAGATTATTCAATGATATTAGGAATGACTGTTTTCTATGGTGCATTTTTGGTATTAGCTAATATGATAGTTGATATTTTATATGGATTAATTGATCCAAGAATAAGAATTGGCGGAAAGTAGGTGAAGATATGGAAACAATTGAAAAGATGAAAAGCATAGATAAATCACAATTTAAAACAGTTGGGAAAAATTTAGAAAAGATGGAATCCATAACAAGACCTAATCTGACATATTGGAAAGATGCATGGAGGAGACTAAAAAAGAATAAAGTTGCTTTTTTAGGATTAGTAATAATAGTTGTATATGTGGTTTTAGCAATTTTTGCTCCTATTTTAAGTAAATATACTTATGATGCTGTTGATTCATCTAGTATGAACCAATTCTGTTCATCGGAACATTGGTTTGGTACTGATGAATTAGGAAGAGATTTGTGGGTTAGACTTTGGGAAGGTGCTAGAGTGTCCCTAACAATTGGTTTTGTTGCAACATTTATGAATGCTGTTATAGGCGGTCTTATTGGTGGAGCATCAGGATATTATGGTGGTATTCTAGATACGATAATAATGAGAGTTATAGATGTAATGTATGGTATTCCTTCACTAATTGTACAAATTCTGGTTATGGTTGTATTGAGACCAGGTGTTGAAGCATTAATAATAGCTATGTGTATAACTGGATGGATTGGGTCGGCGAGACTTGTCAGAGGAGAAATGTTAAGGCTAAAGGAACAAGATTTTGTTGCAGCTGCAAAAGTACTTGGAGTGTCCGATTTCGTAATAATTGTAAAACATATGATACCTAATATAATGGGATTAATGATAACAAGTTTAACAATGGCGGTTCCTGGTGCTATATTCAGTGAAGCATTCTTAAGTTATATAGGATTAGGTGTTGCTCCACCTAAATGTAGCTGGGGAGTTTTGACTAAAGCTGGTGTTAAGATGCTTAGAATTCACCCATATCAATTATTTATACCAGCATTCTTTATTTGTACAACCATGCTTGCCTTAAATCTTTTAGGAGATGGAATGAGAGATGCCCTAGATCCTAAGCTTAGAGGTACTGAATAGAAAAGGAAGGGATAATATGGACAAAATGTTAGAAGTAAAAGACTTGAAATTTTCCTTCAATACTTATGGAGGAATAGTACAATCTGTAAGAGGAGTAAGCTTTGATGTAAAAGAGGGCGAAATCCTGGGAATTGTTGGAGAATCTGGTTGTGGTAAAAGTGTAACAGCACAATGTTTAGTTAGACTTAATCCTGAACCACCTGGTTTCTTTGAAGGTGGCTCAATAAAATATAAAGGCAAAGAAATAACAAAAATGTCAGAACATGATATGAGAGCTATAAGGGGATTAGAAATTGGATTTATATTTCAGGACCCAATGACTTCACTGAATCCAACTATGAAAATAGGGAAGCAAATTGAAGAAATTTTTATTCAAAGAAAATTATATAGTAAAAGTGAATTGAAAGAAAAAGCATTAGACATACTTAAAATGGTAGGTATTTCTGATGGTAAAAGAAGATATAATCAATATCCTCATGAACTGAGTGGCGGTATGAAACAGAGGGTAATGATAGCAATAGCTTTAGTTGGTAATCCTAGTATTGTAATTGCTGATGAACCAACTACATCTCTTGATGTTACAATAGAAGCACAGATACTTGAGTTGTTGAAAGATTTACAGACTAAATTGAACACATCGATAATTCTGATTACTCATGATTTGGGCGTGATTGCAAAACTGTGTGATAGAGTACTTGTCATGTATGGTGGGAAGATAGTAGAAAGAGGTTCAGTTGATGAAATATTTTATAATACTAAGCATCCATATACTTCTGGATTATTATGTTCAATAGCAAGCTTGGAGACTGAAAAAAATGTCGAACTTCAACCTATAGAAGGAACACCACCGGATTTGTTTTCTCCTCCTCCAGGATGTCCATTTGCTGCAAGATGTGAATATGCAATGGAAGTGTGTTACAATACAATGCCACCAGAATTTGAAATATCACAAAGTCAAAAAACAATGTGCTGGTTGCAGCATGAATATGCTCAGAATATCAAACTTCCATGCAAAAAACAATCAAAAAGTGAGGTAGTGTAAAATGGGAACAGAAAAACAACCTCTAGTACAAGTAAAAAAATTAAGCAAGTACTTTCAATTATCTAAGCATGACACATTGAAAGCGGTTGAGGATGTAACATTTGATATATATGAGGGCGAAACTGTTGGACTAGTAGGTGAGTCTGGTTGTGGTAAATCTACAACAGGAAGATGCCTTGTTAATTTGTATAATCCTACAAAGGGTAATGTAATTTATG
>JBGUET010000395.1:0-2453 GCA_041821225.1 Sedimentibacter sp. | reverse complement strand
ATAGAGGCCACAGAAGAAACAACAGAAGAAGATGTTTCAATTGAATCACAAAAAAGCAAGAACAATTTTCATGAAAACTTGTTCAATAATTTAAAAAACTATAGGGAAGTAGAACCGCTGTCAGTTAAAATCAAAGATTTTCGCTGGTGGTACATTCCATATGATGAATTAGGTATGAAAAATGGATTTTTACCATATTACAATCAAATTATAAGTTCCTATTATCCATATCCAATGTCCAATCGTGTTACAACATGCAATGGTCTTATGAGAAAATATGGTCACTATATATTTGGCATATATAAAGAAAATGATGATATTGAAAAATTTATTTACGGGGTTCCAGGTGGATTCACTAAGGAAGAACAACCGTATAAAGGAATAACTGGGTTTAAAAACTGGTCTTATGGCAACAAGGAAAATAAAAAAGAACATGGATATTGGCTTGCTTTTGTAAACCCAAATTCTGGAGAGACGATGGACCCTCCTCAAATTGTTTTATCTAAATAATACTGTACAAATACTTTCAAGTTTGCTATAATAAACGAGAACAATCCAAAAAGGAGTATATTAAACAAATGCCGCCAATAAGTACTAACATGCACTTTGGTAAAATTTTTATAGAAAATTCTGAGGATGAAATAGATATACCGAGTTTTGTTTTGGGTATCGTATCCCCAGAAACAATAAATGAAGATGATTTTGAAGAATTGCATAGCTTTGATGAAGATGGGAACATAGATGTACGAGAATTTTATGAACAGTTTAATTTTAAAAAGCTTAACGTTGTTCAAAAATCATTCGTTTTAGGATATTATTGTCATTTGTGGTTTGATGAATACTACAAGTTTAATGCAAGCAAACTTACAATACATAATAACCTTGAATGGAGCGACAAAGAGTTAGGTGCTGCAGTTAAAAGTACACTTAAACATTATGATTATAAGGCAATAGATAATTTCTTTGAGAAATATATTAATGAGATAAATGAATTTAATGTAAAAATAAATATGAAAGAAATAAGTGGTATAGACATTAATAAGTCAAAAGAGAAAATCCGAGAGTTTTCAGAAGAAAATATTTCTGGTGTAATCTATCCTCAGCTTATTGAAGAAAATGAATATATGAGGTTTATTAAAAATGGGTGTAGTAAAATAATGAAATCTTTATAAAAACTCCTTTGAAGGAGTTTTTTTAGAAAAATTATAAATTAACTGAATAAGAAAAATAAAATATTCTGAATGCCTGTTATAAAATATACACAGCTGTTTTGGTTTTTCTTGTAAAGTGGATTATGGTAAGGATGGAAAATGGTGAAATATAAATATGTATTTTTTGACTTTGATGGAACTCTTGCTGACACTGAAGAGGTAAATTTTGTAATATATCAAAAGTTAGCAGAGAAATATAATTTAAGAAATATTACAATAGATGAACTGGGTCATGTTAAAAAGATGAGTGCAAAGGAATTAATGGAATTTATTGAGCTAAAAAAAAGATACTTGCCGTTTTTGCTGAAGAGAGGAAAAAATCTTTTAAAACAAGATATGAAAAATGTTGAGCCTTGCAAGCCAGATATTTTAGAAACAGTTTTGAAAATAAAAAGCATGGGAATGAAAACTGCAATAATTACAACAAATTCCAAGGCAAATGTAAAAATGTTTTTAGAAAAATATGATTCGAATCTTTTCGATTTTATTGCAAGCGCTTCAATGTTTGGCAAGGAATCTATAATGAAAAGAATTATAAAAAAAGAAAAACTTGCACTTGGGGAAGCACTATATGTGGGTGATGAAATAAGAGATATACTTGCAGCGAAAAATACTGGAATAGATATTGTATCGGTTGCATGGGGTTACAATACTGTGGAGAGCCTAAAGAAATATAAACCTGAGTATCTAATATTAGAGCCTTCTGAACTGATTAATATTTGCAAAGGTTAAAATACGAAGATTAATATAAAGTAGCTTTGAATAATTCGTACTATAGCGAAGAATTGTTTAAATGCATACTTTTTTTCTTGCAATGGTCTAGTACCTGTGCTAGAATACAAACTATAAAAATACAAGGAGGGAAATATGAGTAAAATGATATATACCATAAAGCCTGAACACCACGGCATACAAGATTTGACAAGAATACTCCAGGAACATCCTGAAATTAGGTTTGTTTCTTTTATGGGTGTTGATATTGGAGGTAATGGAACTGATGAGAAAATACCAATAAAATTATTTATTAAAGATATGGACTCTATGCTTAAATATGGTATCCAGACTGACGGGTCAAGTGTTGAACTTCAAGGCATTGCTGATTTAAGTGATGCAAAAGTGGATATTTTACCTGATTTGGATTGCACTTGGTTTGTTGATTACAATCACGAATATTACAATGATGAAAATGGGCTTCAGGTAGGAACATTGAAAATTCCTTCTTTTATAATACATGGTGGTATG
>JBGUET010000394.1:0-2457 GCA_041821225.1 Sedimentibacter sp. | reverse complement strand
GGAAACAACTTGTTCTGGACTTCTTTGACCAGATGCAATATTTTCACCCCATGCAGACCATGTTACCCCAAATTTCAAAAGCATTTCACCAGCACTACCATAGGTTGGTGATTGATGTCCAAAATAATTTTTATCTGCCATATCCTTTGATTTCATTCTGGCAATATCAGAAATTGTTTTGTCTAAATATAGAGAAGGCAATTCATATTTTTCCCTCTCAATATTTACGAGTTGGACTACCCTTTCTTCATAGCCCAAATTTGATGGAGAAGTAAATTCATAATTAATTGCAGCAAATGCTGATGACTTTGATAACACTAAAATTAATACTAAAGTAAATGCTGTAATTTTTTTCTTCATTCTTATTCTCCTCTCAGTTGGATTTTGAAGTATAATTAATTTTATAATTAACTATTACTTCATTTTTATTATCTCATTTTAAAGTTTTAATATAATCTTTAATTATTTGATTAATTACCTGAAAATACCAAAAAAACATAGGGGACGGTTCTCTAAAAACATAGGGGACGGTTCTCTTGTCATCATCAACTAAGAATGTTTTTACAGCAATTGCCTGCTGCCCTAGTTTAAATGACACCAAGAACCGTCCCCACTGTATTTAATCGTCTATGCTGTATTTTGAAGAAATATCTTATTTTATTTTTTTGTATAATCTGTTATAATTAATCAAGAAAAATTCCATTTTTATTTGTTTTATTTACCTTTAATTAAATTATTTAAGCATGTGTTTTTATTTCTGAAATTCTAAATCTTAGAATTTTGTGCATAACACTATTAGATTAGCAAAAAAATTGACAAAAAACAGAATCTATTAAAAGGAGTGTATTCAAAATGAAAGAAACTAGCAAAAAACTTGTAGTAGCTGTTGCCCAAGCTGCCCCAATTATAATGGACAAGGATAAGAGTATTAAAAAAGCAACAGAATTAATAAAAGAGGCAGGGCAAAAAGGTGCCAATCTTGTAGTTTTCCCAGAATCCTTTGTTCCAGCATATCCTAGAGGATTTTCATATGGATTTATTGTAGGTAGTAGGACTATGAAAGGACGGGAGGATTGGAAGCGTTACTATGATAATTCTGTTATCGTTCCTAGTAAAGATACCGATATTCTTGGAGAAGCTGCCAAACAAGCAGGAGTATACTTAACAATGGGAATAACAGAGCGAGATGATACTAATTGTACACTTTATTGCACATCTCTCTTCTTTGGCCCTAATGGTAAATTACTAGGCAAGCACAGAAAATTAAAACCAACTGGAACAGAAAGATGTATTTGGGGAGAAGGCGATGGCAGTACATTGACAACCATTGATACTCCTTATGGTGTTATGGGTTCACTTATTTGTTGGGAAAATTACATGCCTTTAGCTAGAGCTGCAATGTACGCAAAAGGAGTTTCCATCTATATTGCTCCAACAGCTGATTCTAGAAAAGAATGGCAATCAACCATGCAACACATTGCTCTTGAAGGCAGGTGTTTTGTAATTGGATGTAATCAATTTGTTTCTAAAGATATGTATCCTAATGATTTAAACTATTATGACGAACTTGAAAATCAACCTGAAATTATGTGTGCCGGTGGTAGCTGTATAGTAAATCCATTTGGTGGATACGTGGTAGAACCTATTTGGAATAAAGAAGATATGGTAATTGCAGAATTGGATTTAGACCAAGTTATTCTAAGCAGGATAGATTTTGACCCATGCGGCCATTATAGCAGACCAGATGTCTTTGAACTAATAGTTCATGAATAAAAGATGACAAGGTGAAGTGGCTCCTTGCCATCCTTCACCTTATTTTTTGCTTTCTTCTAGCTGCTTCTTAACCAATTTTCCTATTTCATCATACTTGCCAATTATAAGTCCATAGTTACCGCGAACATGTGGAACCATGCATTCACTGCAGTCTTTAACACCATCTTCTGTAATTTTGTAATTTCCACCGCATTTATCTGCTAGTGCATACAGTGGACAATAGCAAAACAAGCAGTTAAATTCCTCGGGTTTATCCGTTTTGTGACAAGGAAAATATTCACATTCCCTGTTTTGATGAAAAGCATAATGCTTACCTTCCCAATATTTATCTAACATTTTTCCCTCCATTATAGTTCCTTGAGCTTGTAAATCTTTTATTGACTTTTCTCCATTATAACTTAAATATAATTTCTATGCAATTCCTATTGCTTGTTATATAGAATTTAGACTAAAAAAGAAGGCCTTTCAATATTAAACTGTAAGGCCTTCCATATTTAATTATCTTCTTCTGCAATCACAATGTTCTTTGCATCTTTCTCTATTACATATACAGTTACGCCTTTCATTGCATCGGCCAAATCCATAGCCTAATAGAAGCCAAGGGATTATATAACAATACATATCATCATTCCTTTATTTTAGCATGTATTTATTGTAGCTTGTATTATTTTATTCAGAATTTTC
>JBGUET010000393.1:0-2467 GCA_041821225.1 Sedimentibacter sp. | reverse complement strand
TCATTTTCTCCAAAAGAATCTGATGCATTTTTAAGGGCCTGTTCTAGTGTATTAACTTTATTCTTTTGCTCATCAATTTCTTTATTCAAAACTTCATTTCTTGCAGTTATAGCATCAATTGATTTATCCTGTTTATCGAACTGAGAAGTAACAAGTTTCATTTCACTACCTAAGACTTTAAAGCTTTGATTTATCTCTCTTAACGAATTTTTAAACTGTTTTTCACCTTCAACTCCAATTTTCAGTCCAAAATTATCCGCCATAGTTCCACCTCCTCTCTTTCAGGCATTAAAAAAGACACCCTTATTTGAGTGTCTTGCAATTTTACTATTAACTTGTATCTATCATCAATTTTGCTCTAATTTTTTCTTCGGCCATCCAATCATACTATAAGATTACAATGCTTCAGATGTTCCCAAATAAATATTCTCAAAAATTTCCATTAATTCGTCATAGCTCGTACCTCTTATGCCTAAATTTTTTAAATCAGGTTTGTCTTCTGCAACTAGTTCAATAAACTGATTGATATCATTTTGAATTTCTTCTGCCAGCTCTACCCTACTTGAAGGCGTCACATTGGCAAGAAGTCTAAATACATCGTTTTTATGTTTCTTAATATTTTTAGAATCAACCTGCTCTCCAGCTTCTTTCCTTGCTTTCATATCCAGCCAAGCCTTAATCTTAAAGAGAATTACCGTTTCAATTTCAATAATTGAATAACCATCAACCGTTTTGTTTCCTTTCACTAATAAATCATAATAGGTATCATTTAATAGTATAGCAGAAAGACTAACGATGCTTTCATCGATATGAGTCGGTGTTAGCCCCTTATTGTACTTCAGTTCAAAGTTGCTAGGATTCTTGCTGAAAAGTTCAATCATTTTTGGAAAAGAAGAATCACTTGGTTCTGTAAAACGATAAAATTGATTCTCTCCTGCACTTTTTTCACGATACTTATAGCCACCATCTTCAATAAACTTCCAAAAAGTCTCTCCGAAGGACGCGTCTAAAGCTTCAATAATTAAAACCATATCCAAATCTTTGGTTGCACGAAATGGAGCTCCTAATTCATCCATAAGAATATCACAAGCCGTGCCCCCAATAAAAACATATTGATTTGTATAATTTCTAAAATACTCTCTAAATTTTTCTAATCCGTATACCATACTTCACCTCGCAAGATCTCTTCTAAAGCCTGCTCTATCCTTTCATCTTTTTCTTCTTTTAATGATGCATACAAAGACATAAGATCAACACATTTCTTTTCAGTAAATAATTTTGGATCATACTCCCATATCTCTAGTTTCACAAATTTCTGATCCTTTACAATATCCTTGTTTTTTATAATTTGAATGTCTTGTTTATTCAGGCATTTACTGCTTATAGCCCTTACCATATATCCAGGGGGATTTATCATAGATAGCTCTGCCAACGCCTCTAGTCCTCCAATTAAAGCATTCTCAGGTACCTTTTGCACATAAACCACTCGTTTTACTGGGGTTTTCATATATACGTGACCTTTTTCAAAATACTCCGGATCTGAAATTCTTTCGTACTCTTTGCTCCGTCCTGTTTTTCCACCAATTTCATATGTGACTAATTTTGTGTCATACAGCTCATTTAACGCTCTAGAAGCAGTCATTGTAGTAAACCCCATCTTTCTAGCAAATTCGGTTGTATTGACCACCGCATCCTTGTTGTATAAAAAATACAGAAACGCAAGTTGTGCAGATGCAGAAAATGTAGTTACCTCTTTATCCACATATTGAGGTGTTTTTTTTAAATCAAGCCCTAAAAATGGTAAAAATACCTGCCCATCTTCAATGATGAATGATATACGATTTTCAATCAAGCTTTTTCTTCTATACCAAGTGATTGCTTTGTAATAAAGCACAATCTGTTGATTCGTTAATTCTTCAATTCGCTTGATATGCTTTTCAATCACATCTACTCCTGGTGCTTCATCTAGAATCTCAAGTAAAACACAAGGTATATCAAGAATTCTCATCTCATAAAAATTGTAAATGTTTCTCAAAAAAACTGGAAATTTATTTTTTTCTTTCTCTAATTTTATAGTGACATGTTCATCAATATTTTCTTTCAAATAAGGTTCTACAGTCAATATCAACTTTGCCACCTCCTAATATAACATATTTTACTTCAAATATAACATTTATATTGTTACATTGCAAGTCATTTTGTTAAATTGATTTTTCAATTTAACTTTTTTCACTTTAAATGCAACATCAACATTGTTATATTTAAAGTTCATAATGTTACATTAATATAAATTTATTTTTTTAAATTTAAATTAAGATGATTTTTAGCACCAAAGTCAAAGCTCTAACTTATGTCATTTTTGTTCGTATTTTAGTATGTATATACGAACCAAAATGACAGCTAAATACCAACTGGAATAACATCATCTATAAATATATCTCTTTTAGGTTTAGCAAGTCCATTAAAC
>JBGUET010000392.1:0-2489 GCA_041821225.1 Sedimentibacter sp. | reverse complement strand
AGTTCATGAATGTATACTTCTATTTCTCCCGTTGCCATTTCAAGATTCTTAGATTGTCTTTCTAAAACTTCTCCTCTTACAGCAATAACGAATTCACTTCTTAAGCTTTCAGCTTTTTCAAAAGCTTCCTTATTTACGTCCGTATCAAATACAATTTGAATTAAACCAGTTATATCTCTTAAATCGGCAAAAACAAGACCGCCAAGACTTCTTCTCTTTTGAACCCATCCCATAAGCACAACTTCCTTGCCAATATGTTCATTGTTTAATTCACCGCACATATTTGTTCTTCTCAGTGTTCCCATCGTTTCCATGATTTTCCTCCAACAGTATAATATCAAAAAAAATAACTCATCCCATTAGGGACGAGTATAACCCGCGTTGCCACCCTACTTAGGCTATAAATAGCCTCTCTCAATTAGTGGTTACTGCCTAATAGAGGTGTCTTCATCACAAGTTAATAGCAGGCTCCCATCTTCCCTGTCTCGCTTTAATTACTTCTTTATGATTACTCTTCCTCAAGCATTTTGTTTACATTAAAAATATCACAATACAATTTATTTGTCAATATCAAAATAAAAATTCGTAGTCGAAATAAAAATTAATTATCTTTAACAAGGTCATCAAGGGTATTAAAGGTATACCCCATATCTTTCCACTTATTAAGCAGTTCATCAAGTATTTCTGCATTTGTTTTTGAGGTGAGGTGCAAAAGGACTACTGCCCCAGGATGAATGCGTGGAATCAACTTTTCAAAAGCCAATTCTTTTGATGGCTGTTTGTTTGTATACCAATCCTCGTATGCAAGACTCCAAAATATTGTTTTGTAACCAAGTTCATTGGCCATTTTAAGATTATCTTCGTTAAATTTTCCTTGGGGAGGCCTGTAATACTTGGACATTTCCTCACCAGTTATCTCTTTGTACATTGCTTCTAAAGAATTCAATTCTTTCTTAAAGAATTCAATTTGGGTAATTTTCGACATATCAGGATGATTGTATGTATGATTTGCTACAATGTGGCCTTCCTCAATCATGCGCTTTACAAGATTTGGTTCTTCCTCCAAGTAATGACCCACTAAAAAGAATGCAGCTTTTACATCATTTTTCTTTAATGTATCAAGTATATTCTCTGTAAATCCATTTTCATATCCACCGTCAAATGTAAGATAGATTATTTTTTCACCTGAGTCGCCAACATAGTAGGCATTATATTTTTTTAAATACTCTTTAGTAACATTCCCTACAGGACAAATTCCATTTTCTTTAAAACCCAATCCCCAATTGGAAATTTTTGAAGATGTGGTTATTGAAGTGTCGTTAAAAGTATTGTACACAAATACACCTGCAAGCAAAACTATAACACTGCATAAGCTTATTACAAGGCATTTACTTCTAATATAAATTAACATTATTCAACCCCCTTACTTATTTATATAAATAAACCAACTATATATGAATAATAAATAAGGTAAATTTATTTCGTATTTTTTTCACAATGTTCTACATGTATCTTTGACATAAGAAGATAAATGAATTATAATAATAGACATAACGTTTTATTTGAAATGTTTTATCATGGAGGGGTTTATGCTAGAGCAATTAATTTCAATCATTGTACCAAACATTGCCCACGTTTTAGAATTAATTGGAGTTTTCATTATTGTTTATTCAGCGCTTAAAACATTCGGCAAATATGCCTTGCGTTTATTTGATTTTTCTGATGAAACAATAAAAATCGAGTTTTCTCAATCCTTATCAATGGCATTAGAATTCAAACTAGGTGCAGAGATTCTAAAAACCTTAGTTATAAGAACAATTGATGAGTTAATAATACTTGCATCCATAGTTATATTAAGAGCAGCTTTAACTTTTATTATACATTGGGAAATTGAATCAGATTCTAAGCGATGCAATGATTTTACAGAAATAAAAGAAGCCAACAGGGAATCTAAAATTTAGAATTTAAATAAAAATAGTCACTAAATTTCAGTGACTATTTTTATTTCTTATTTTATTGCTTTTTCTAAAACTGCTTGAATTTTGTCCATTGTGGGAACACCTTCATGCAACTTCTCCCCATCAACGAAAAACGATGGCACGTAGTAATAATCTTGGGCACTTGCAACTTGAACATTTTTAGATTCTTCAATGCATTCTATTTCTATGTTGGAATAGTTTTGATTTTTTGATTTCAACTCTTCAATCATATTAAATGCTCGGCTACAATGTGGACAATTTTCTAAATAAAACATGGTAACTTTTTTCATTAAATACCTCCCTATTAATTTATTGTTTTAACAATCTTCTCTTCTTATCAAGAATTTCATTTATGCGACTAGAATACTCTTCCAAACTTTTAAAATTACGTATAGGCACATGCCTATTGTTTTCTATAAGTATTTTGCTTGAAGCCCCTAAGCCACATGCAAGTATTGATTCCATTTCCTCAATTATAATCATATTATATAAACTTTCCTTTGAAGGAAG
>JBGUET010000391.1:0-2525 GCA_041821225.1 Sedimentibacter sp. | reverse complement strand
GTGGCGCTTGTATGGAAGCTTGTACTTTCCATGCCATCATTAAAAAGTAAGAAAGGCAGGTGCAATATGGATAAAGTAAATTTAACTATAAATGGAATACAGGTAAGTGTTCCAAAAGATTATACAGTTTTGTTGGCCGCTAGAGAGGCTGGAATTGATATACCAACACTTTGTTTTCTAAAAGACATAAATGAAATAGCTGCATGTAGAGTATGCGTTGTTGAAGTAGATATAAAAGGCATTCCTATGAGAAATTTGCCAGCATCGTGCGTTCTGCAAGTTCAAGAAGGAATGAATGTAAAAACTAATACACCTAGAGTAAGAAATGCAGTTAGAATGAATGTTGAATTAATACTTGCTAATCACAATAGAGAATGTTTGACATGTGTGAGAAACGGAACATGTGAACTTCAGAAATTATGTGATGAGTTGGGCATAAAAGATATTGAGTATCAAGGTGCAAAAAGAGAATCAAAAATTGATAATTTATCATATTCTATTGTAAGAGATTCAAGCAAGTGTATACTTTGTGGAAGATGTGTAAGCACTTGCAGAGATGTTCAAGGTATAGGCGTTTTAGATTTTACAAATAGAGGATTCAATACGGAAGTTGCTCCAGCATTTGGTTATAGCATGAATGATGTCAACTGTGTGTATTGTGGACAATGTATACAGGCATGCCCTGTTGCAGCACTAAGAGAAAGAACTAATATTGATGATGTTTGGGAAGCAATTGATGATCCAAATAAATATGTAGTTGTTCAGACAGCACCTGCTGTTAGGGCATCTCTAGGAGAAGAATTCGGATACCCAGTAGGAACAGATGTAACAGGTAAAATGGTTGCATCTTTAAAAAGACTTGGATTTGACAAAGTTTTTGATACAAACTTTTCAGCAGACTTGACAATTTTAGAAGAAGGAACAGAACTTTTAAACAGAATTTCCAATGGTGGGAAGCTTCCTTTGATTACATCTTGTTCACCAGGGTGGATTCGTTATTGTGAAATTAATTATCCTGAATTTATTGAAAACCTATCAACTTGCAAGTCACCACAGCAAATGTTTGGTGCCATAGTCAAATCTTATTTTGCAGAAAAGACAGGGATTGATCCTAAAAAAATTGTATCTGTATCAGTAATGCCATGCATAGCAAAGAAGACAGAGGCAAATAGACCAGAAATGCAAGTAGATGGATTGAAGGACGTAGATTTTTCATTAACTACAAGAGAACTTGGAGATATGATTAAACAAGCGAGAATAAGCTTTACCAAACTTTCAGATGAGAATCCAGACAGCATCTTAGGTACTTATTCAGGTGCAGGAGCGATTTTTGGTGCTACAGGTGGTGTTATGGAAGCCGCTCTTAGAACTGTTGCTGACATATTGACTGGTAAGGATTTAGAAGCAGTTGAATATCAGGCAGTAAGAGGATTAGAGGGAGTTAAGGAAGCAACAGTTGTTCTTCCTATAGGCGGAGTTGACACTGAGATTAACATAGCTGTTGCTCATGGAACTGCTAATGCTGCAAAAGTTTTAGAAGCGGTGAAATCTGGAGAAAAACAATATCATTTCATAGAAGTTATGGCATGTCCTGGAGGATGTGTACATGGTGGTGGACAGTCTCACGTTTCTGCTAAAGCAAGATTAGATGTAAATCCAAAAGTAAGCAGAGCAAATGCTCTTTATGAACTTGATAAGTCTTTACCACTTAGAAAATCTCACAAAAATCCTGAAGTTATGAAACTTTATGAAGAATATTTAAAAGAGCCAAACAGCCACTTGTCTCACAAGTTGCTTCATACTCATTATGTTAAGAGAAATGCATATGAAATTGAAAAAGAAGAAGAATTTGAAAAGATGATGGAAAAGTTAAATAGTTAATTAATAAAGAGATTTTTCCTAAGGAAAAATCTCTTTTATCTTCTAATTGTTCATAATTATTTCTTTTAATTCATCAATTGTTGATGCAATATAATCTGCACCTTCACCTTCCAAAATAGAAGCTGTCCTAAAACCCCACAAAACTCCTAAAGATTTTACCTTTGCATTTTTAGAAACTTGTATATCTATTTCTGTATCTCCAATGTAAATACATTCATTGTTTTTTAACCCAAGCTCATTAATTATTTCCAAAAGTGATACGGGGTCAGGCTTTGCTTCATATCCATCCTGAAGACCATATACCTTTTTAACTTTATTACCAAAAAAACGGGAAGCTAAAGATAATGTAAAATCATGAGGTTTGTTAGATAATATAGCAGTAGTAACGTTGTTGTTATTAAGATAATCCAGGGTATCTAAGATACCATCAAATGGTTTTGTATTGTCAAACATGTGAATTTCATAATAATAATTAAAATATGAAATAAATTTTTCGATTATTTCTTCATTATTATTTTCAAAAAATTCACTGACGATGCTTTCAACTAAATTTCGTCGCCCTTTACCTAAAAGTAATTTATATTTCTGAGAGTCCAGATGAGGTAAATTAAATTGAGACAGTGCGTAGTTAAAGGCGTGCTCAA
>JBGUET010000390.1:0-2533 GCA_041821225.1 Sedimentibacter sp. | reverse complement strand
ATATTGTTGAGTTAATAGATGATGAAGGTAAAATAGTGAAATTAGCTATTGAGGCTACATTTCATATTGATGATACTATGTATGCTGTTCTTCATGAAATCGACTCTGATGAAGGCATGATATTTTATTTAGAAGAGACAGATGACGGCAATGGAATATTCATTCCAGTTGAAGATGAAGAAGAGATTCAGGAAGTAATAGAAATGTATGAAGGAATCGCAGATGATTTAATTTAATCATAGAATTCAATTTTGGGGTGAGAAAATGAGTGAAGCAGATTACTTAACAAAATTACTGTGTAAAAATGGATATAAAATTACCATGCAGAGAAGTATGATATATAAAATTCTCATGGAAAATAAAGATAAACATTTAAGCACAGAGGAAATCTACGAACTGGCAAAAGCGAACAACCCTAAAATGGGAATTGCGACAACATACAGGACACTTCAACTTTTTGAGGAAATTGGTCTAGTTTATAAGCATAACTTTGATGATGGCTTAAGCAGATATGAAATACTGTCTCCTAATAGCAATGAAATTCATCAACATCATCATTTGCTGTGTAAAAAATGTGGTAAAATCATTGAGGTTAAAGAAGACTTAATGAACTCATTGGAAGAAATAATAGAAAAACAATACAATTTTGAAATAATTAATCACGTAGTCAAATTCATCGGAATCTGTAGTCAATGCAGAAATGAGGAGAATGAAGATGGCAACAGAAAAGAAACATAAATTAAAGATTATACCCCTAGGAGGACTTGGGGAAATCGGGAAGAACATGACGGTTATTGAATATGGCAGCAATATTGTTGTTATAGACTGCGGAATGTCATTTCCTGATGACGAAATGTTAGGTATTGACATAGTAATACCAGATATAACTTATTTAATTAAAAACAAGGATAAAATTAAAGGTATTGTATTGACACATGGTCATGAGGACCATATAGGTAACATACCATATTTATTAAAGAAAATTAATGTTCCTATATACGGAACAAAACTTGCTCTTGGACTTGTAGGCAATAAGCTTTTAGAGCACAAAATAGAAGATGCATCATTAAATGCCGTTGAAGCAGGTCAAACAATTAATTTGGGATGCTTTAATGTAACATTTATTCGAAGTAATCACAGCATTCCTGATGCAGTTGGTATGGCCATTAATACTCCTGTGGGTACAATAATCCATACAGGCGATTTCAAAATTGATTTCACTCCTATTAACGGAGATGTAATTGACCTTGGGACATATTCTGAATTTGGTAAAAAAGGTGTATTGCTTTTGATGTCTGACAGCACAAATGTCGAAAGACAGGGATTTAGTGTTTCTGAAAGAACAATAGGCGACAAGTTTATTGAAACATTTAAAGAATGTCAATCTAGAATTTTAGTTGCAACATTTGCTTCAAATATCCACCGTGTTCAGCAAGTTGTAAATGCGGCAGTAATGTATGGTAGAAAAGTAGCTATATCTGGAAGAAGTATGATAAATAATGTAAAAGTATCTCAGGAGCTTGGATATTTAGATATTCCTGAGGGAACATTGGTTAATGTAAATGAACTAAAAGGTTTAAAAGACAATGAAATAGTAATTGTAACAACAGGCAGTCAAGGAGAGCCAATGTCAGCATTGACTCGTATGGCTAACAATGACCATAAAAAAATACAAATAAAACCAGGGGATTTAGTAATAATTTCTGCAAGTGCAATACCTGGCAATGAAAAAACAGTATCTAGAATTATTAACATGCTTTATGAAAAAGGTGCAGATGTTCTTTATGACGCTTTAACACAGGTTCATGTTTCTGGTCATGCTAGACGTGATGAACTTAAGCTTATGATTTCTTTAGTTAAACCCAAGTTCTTTATTCCTGTTCATGGAGAATATAGACATCTTGTTCAACATGCAAGACTTGCTGAGGAAATGGGAATTCCCAAAGAAAATACTTATATAGGCAAAAATGGGGATGTAATTGAAATAACATCAAAATCTATTGGGAAAAATGGTACTGTAACATCTGGAAACATTCTTGTTGATGGTCTTGGTGTTGGGGACGTTGGTAATATAGTTCTTCGGGACAGAAAACTTTTATCTGAAAATGGATTGATAATAATAGTGTTGTCAACAGAAAAGCGTACCGGTAAAATACTTGCAGGTCCTGAAATTGTTTCAAGAGGATTTATATATGTGCGTGAAAACATTGATTTAATTGAGGAATCAAAATCAGTTGTGAGAAAGGCACTTGCTAAATGCCAGGATACGAATGTAAAGGAATGGAACAACATTAAAATGATTATTAAAGATGCTTTAAGCAGTTTTATATATGAAAAAATAAGACGTAGCCCTATGATATTACCGATTATCATTGAGGTTGACGGTGAAGATTTAAATCAATAAAAAAAGGACTTAGTCCTTTTTTTATTGATTATTTAATGAAGAATCAACATTTGAATTGTTGGGGAGGTCCTCATAGCACATATACCATGTTTCACATGACAGTCTAGGGTCTTGATTATTGGCTCTTTT
>JBGUET010000389.1:0-2537 GCA_041821225.1 Sedimentibacter sp. | reverse complement strand
GGCATAATCATTTATAACACGAGTAAGGGCGGTTTTAAATCCAATTAAATGAGTTCCGCCTTCAATGGTGTTTATATTGTTTACGAAAGAAAAAATATTTTCACTATAAGAATCTGTATATTGAAATGATATTTCTGCAATTACTTTATCTTTTTTTCCTTCTGCATAAATAATATCTTCATGAAGTGCTTCTTTTTTGCTATTTAAATATTGCACAAATTCTTTAATTCCACCTTCATAGTGAAATTCATCTTTTACATTATTTCTCTTGTCTTCTAATGTTATTTTTATGCCTTTATTTAAAAATGCCAACTCTCTCATTCTGTGCTTAACAGTTGTATAATTAAATATCAATGATTCAAATATTGTATCATCAGGCAAAAATGTAATTGTTGTTCCAGTTTCTTCTGTTTCTCCTACATATTCAACCTCTGTTTTTGTAATACCTCGTTCAAACCTTTGTTTGTATTTTTTACCACTCCAGTTTACATCAGCTATTAAATATTCTGACAACGCATTAACGCAGGAAACTCCAACACCATGAAGCCCTCCTGACACTTTATATGCATCGTTGTCAAATTTTCCACCTGCATGCAATACGGTCAATACTGTTTCCAGTGTTGATTTTCCTGTTTTCTTATTTTTTTCAATAGGAATACCTCTACCATTGTCTACAACTACAATTGAGTTATCTTCATTTATAACTACACTTATTTTGTCGCAATATCCGGCTAGAGCCTCATCTATACTGTTATCTACCACTTCATATATTAACTGATGTAATCCTCTTTCTCCGGTGGAGCCTATATACATGCCTGGTCTTTTTCTTACAGGTTCTAAACCTTCCAATACCTGAATTTGATCTGCACCATAATGAATATTAATTTTATCTGCCATTACTTTTAACTCCTTTAATTTGTAATATTCCCAATTTTTCCTTCGTTTATATAAAAATTATTTTTACTATAATTTTTGGTCAATATATTTAAATCATGGTCATCTGTTGTTGTAATTATTGTTTGTATACCCTTAATATAATTTATCAAGTACCCTTTTCGTTTATTATCTAATTCAGATAATACATCATCTAAAAGTAAAATTGGATATTCTCCAATTTCTTCTTTTATAATTTCTATTTCTGCAAGTTTTATTGCAAGTATTGATGAGCGCTGCTGTCCTTGAGAGCCAAAATACTTACATTCTTTTTCATTAATTTTTATAACTATATCGTCTTTATGAGGTCCAAACAACGTTGTTCCTCTTTGAATCTCATTTTTAATATTTATGTTAATTTTTTCTTGAAATAAAGTTTTTATGCTTTCTTTGTCCATATTATCAATATTACCAATATTACAACAATAATATAATTCTAATTTTTCCTTATTTCCTGAAATATCTTCATATATATTCACAGCATATTTCTTTAATTTATTTATATATTCCATTCTGTACAATATAATTTCTGTGCCAATATTAATTAAATAATCATTCCAAATATTTATAATATCCTTATTTTCATACTTTGTATAGTAATTTTTTAAAATAATATTTCTTTCAGATATAATTCTTTTATATTTATTAAGCAGATATTTGTACTTTGGCTTGATTTGAGAAATATCAATATTTACAAATTTTCGTCTTTCTATAGGGCTCCCTTTAATAATTTTCATATCATCTGGAGTAAAAATAACATTATTTAAAATTCCTATCATTTCTGAAGTTTTTTCTAAAGTTACTCCATTTATTAAAACTTGTTTTTTTTTGTTTTTTTCTAAACGAAGTTCTATTTTAGTATTGTAATTATTTTTAACCATTGATAATTCTATAGAACTTTTATTTTCATTGAATTTTATCAACTCATTTTCACTGTTTAATCTAAAAGTGCGTCCTATTGATGAGAGATAAATAGATTCCATAAGATTTGTTTTTCCTTGTCCATTATCTCCAATAAAAATATTCAAGGAACTATTTAAATCAATTGTTGCTTCGCTAAAGTTTCTGTAATTTTTAATTTTTAATTTATTTACTATCATTTTTCTTCTATTGAAACAATATACTTTTCATTGTTAAATTCAACAATATCTCCGTCTCTCAGTTTCTTGCCTCTTTGTAATTCAACTTGTCCATTAACATTTACAAGACCATCCTGAATGACATTTTTAGCCATTCCTCCTCCATCTACTGCGTTGGCAAATTTTAACAATTGGTCCAATTTAATAAAATCTGTATTTATACTTATTTTTTCCATTTTACACCCTTTCTATAGCTGGACAATATTATTTTATTTAAATTTATTAATATAATTTACTTTTGTCATTTTTTACTTAGTAGTTAATTGCTTATATTTTCAATAAACTCATTTTCTTGCTTCAAAATAAAAGACTACCAGCAAATTTTAAAAACTAAAAATCAATTATTTATTAGCTTATTCTAACAGGTAATACCATATAAATATAATCTTGATTTTTATCCTCATTTATGAAACAAGGATTATTTTTCCCAATTAAATTTAAAACTATCTTTTCATCCTCTATTAC
>JBGUET010000388.1:0-2544 GCA_041821225.1 Sedimentibacter sp. | reverse complement strand
AATTTAATTAGTTCATACGAACATATCTCTAAAAGCACAACTTTGTTGCATATTTACAACAAAGTTGTGCTTTTGCAACAAGAATATATTAATTGTACTTTTGACGCTTTCTTACAAATGTTGATGGATCAATTCCTAGCTCCCTTGCTGCAGCTCTAACATTTCCATGTTTTTCAAATGCCTTAAAAATCAATTCTTTTTCAACTTTATCCAAAGCATCTGATAGCTTAGGAATAGAATTTTTTAATATATTTAAATTGTTTTTTTCATTTCCAGTAATATTAATCGGAAGATTGTCTATATTTATTATTTCATCAACTGTCGTTACAACTAACATCTCAATTAAGTTGCGTAACTCTCTTACATTTCCTGGCCAATTATATTCATATAAATATTTTAAGGCTTCTTTTGATACAGTTTTTTGCATTCCATATTTATCATTATATACTTTTACAAAGTATTCAACCAAAGATATTATATTACTTTTTCTTTCTCTTAAGGGCATAGCCCTTAAAGGTACAACATTTAAACGATAAAACAAATCCTCTCTGAATAAACCTTTTTCAACCATTTGTTCTAAATTTCTATTTGTTGTTGCAATGATTCTAACATCAACTCTAATTGTTTTATTGCTTCCAATCTTTTCAAACTGGCCATCCTGAAGCACTCTCAAAAGTTTTACCTGCATGTTCAAAGGCAATTCACCTATTTCATCAAGTAAAAGCGTCCCATTATTAGCTGCTTCAAATATTCCCATCTTACCACCTTTAGATGCACCTGTAAAAGACCCTTCTGTATAACCGAAAAATTCAGATTCTATTAAATTATCTGGTATTGCCCCACAATTAATTTTAATAAACGGCATATCACTTCGAAGGCTGTTATTATAGATATATTTTGCAAGCACTTCCTTCCCTGAACCTGTTTCTCCATTTATTAATACTGTTGTATCTACCCTAGCTACACGCTTAGCTAACGTCAACAAGTTCAGCATGTTTTCATCTTCTGCTACTATAAATTCGTTACTTGCTATTTGTAGTTTTAGCTCTTCTATTATGCCTTTATATTTAATATTTTCGTTTTTACTTTGTTTAACCTTTTCTTGCAACTCTTTCAACTCAGTAATATCTCTTACATTCGATACTATCATTTTAATTACACCATTTTCATCAAAAAATGGTGTACTTGTAACTAATGCATTCTTTCCAGTATTAAAAATTTGATTTACAGTTATAGGTTTTTTGTTCTTCAATACCAAAAATGAAGTTACTTCTGACATCACACCATTTTTTACAAGCTCTTCCATATTGTGTCCAAGAAGATTTTCTCGCTTTAGACCGGTAATTCTTTCATAGCTCTTATTGATTAAAATCGTATTAGCATCTCCGTCTGTTATATAAATGCCATCATATGATGTTTCTATAATCATATCAAGTTTCCTAATATAATTTTCATCTTTAATCAGTTCTATCATTTAATTACCTCCATTATGAAATTTTCATTGCCATTTTCAGTATAATATCTGTTTTATTATAGCATTTAATTTGTTTTCTAAAAAGGACATTCAATTTTCCAATTCGCCATACTTTTAAATAATATTTTATTTTGTAGCAAAAACATGTTTTACAACATCGCTCAGTTCCTTTAACTCAATAACTTGAATATTGCTAAATTTAACTGGCCTGCTAAAAGCATTTTTAGACACATATACTTTTTTAAAACCCATTCTGTCAAGTTCTCTTATTCTAGCCTCAATAGATGGTACTTTTTTTAGCTCACCGGTAAGTCCAACATCAGCAATAAATACAACATCATTTTGAATTCCTTTGTTATATACTGATGATACTATGCTCATTATTACTGCCAAGTTTATAGCCTGTTCTCTAATTCGAAGTCCGCCTGTAATTTTAATGACCACATTTTTATTAAATAAATTAAATCCACCTCTTTGTTCAAGAATTGATATTAAAGTATTTAATTGGTCTTTACCTACATTCTCTCCAATTCTTGATGGAAATGGTGTGAATGAATTTGAAACTAAACTTTCTATTTCAACAATTATTGGTCTAGAACCTTCTCTTATTACGGTTAAAGCATTTCCTGAAACCACTTCTCCACTTTCTCTTTTGGTCATAAAAAATTCTGATGGATTGTCTATAGAAACCATACCATTTTCCGTCATACCAAAAAATCCAGTTTCTCCAGTTCCTCCGAACCTGTTTTTAGAACTTTGCAAAGCTCTAAGTTCTTCTTCGTTTTCCCCTTCTATAATCAACACCGTATCTACTAAGTGTTCAAGTGATCTAAGTCCAGCAATTTCTTCATTTTTATTCATCTGACCCACTAAAATAACTGCTCTAGGCCTTTCACTATTCTTAGCAATTCTTAAAAGCTCATTTGCACATTCCATTGTTTGTGTTGGAGAACCAGCCCTTGAAGGCAAATACTCATCCAAGACAAATGCCTGTATACTATCTACAATTATTAAGTCAGGGTCAATTTCATTTATTGAATCAACCACATTGTTTAAATTTGTATCTGAAA
>JBGUET010000387.1:1414-2548 GCA_041821225.1 Sedimentibacter sp. | reverse complement strand
CATTCATTTGCTACGCATTTGTTAGAAGATGGTATTAGTATCTATCATATTAAGCAACTTTTAGGCCATTCCAATATATCAACTACTTGTTTTTATCTTCATCTTGTAACCATAAGCGAATTAAATGTTACCAGTCCTATTGATAAACTCTATGATAGGTCTGATAGCAATGCCTGAGCTTCAAGATGTATTTCAGCAATTTGGCGAAACATATCGTAGCAATCATATATTACCAACACATATTTTAAAAACAATGTCTGCCATTGAACGTTGTAGAACATCTGCTTTAGGTAGCCATATTGATATTTGTCAAGACTGTGGTAATACAAGAATTTCTTACAACTCTTGTCGCAACCGCCACTGTCCTAAATGCCAATCTTTAGCTAAAGAACGTTGGATTGATAATCAAAAATACAATCTCTTAAATGTAGGATATTTTCATGTTGTATTTACTATCCCTGATGTTCTAAATACTATCGCTTTTCAAAATCAAAAGGTTGTTTACAATATTTTATTTAAATCAGTTTCAGAAACTCTAAAAGAGCTTTCTGCTGACAAAAAATATCTCGGTGCCACATTAGGATTTTCCTCTATTTTGCATACTTGGGGACAAAATCTGATGCACCATCCCCATATTCACTGTATTGTGCCAAGTGGAGGCATCAATGCTATTGGAAAATGGGTTAACTCTCGAAAAAATTTCTTTTTACCTATTAAAGTACTATCTCGTAAATTCAGAGGTAAGTTTTTGTTTTACTTAAAACAAGCTAAACTTGAATTTTATGGAGATAAACAATATTTAGACAATAATCAAAGCTTTAATAGTTTTTTAACTCCACTTTACAAAAAAGAATGGGTTGTTTATTGCAAACCACCATTTAAAACAGCTGCTAGCGTTGTCGAATATTTAGGACGATATACTCATCGTGTAGCAATCTCTAACAGCAGAATTCTAAAGATTGAAAATGATACAGTTAGTTTTAAATGGCGTGATTACAAAGATAATTCTAAATGCAAAGTTATGACTCTTTCTGCATTTGAATTCATACGTAGATTCCTTATTCATATATTACCACCACGTTTTATGAAAATTAGGCATTATGGTTTATTAGGCAATCGAAACAAAAATACTAA
>JBGUET010000387.1:0-1314 GCA_041821225.1 Sedimentibacter sp. | reverse complement strand
ATTGCTTTACAATATATTGCTTTAAAATACATGAATTTTTCTTTTTTCTCCTTTATATTTTCAAAAAATTCAAGGGATTGAAAAGATTAAAACCCCATAATACAAGCACCCTCGAATCCGCAGTTTCGTACTATCCGAATTATCCAAATTTAGGCAGGTTTCTGTTTGCGTAAGCCTCCTACTACGTTGTGGTTCGGCTTTTTTTTTGCCTAAATTCGTATAATTACCTTAACATAATGGGCAGTTATAACGTATAAGTGGGACAGTGAAACACGTCCCCACCTGTACCTTATGATGTAGTGTGAAGCTGGTATATCCTTAGCGGCAAATGAAACTCAACTAAAAATAAGTCTATGTACATCTTGTTGTGCAGCATGCCTATAAATAAACTCATACTGGCTCGAAAACATAAATAAATACGACGTAATAGAGAATAATTTTTAATTCTATAAATAGTATTTGCCTATAATTCGATCAGTTGAAGATCCACCAAAAAGGATTTTGTTATTTTGAGTTGTTAGTTTCACAATATTAAATTCTATATTTGACCCGCCTTGTTCAATCGAAACATTTTCACCTTGCCACATGTTATTTTTCAGCATATAGTAGCCAAAAGCGCTATTTCCAGAACCAGTAGCAGGGTCTTCCAAATACCCAAATCTTGGCGCAAAAACTCTTGTGTGTGCAATATTTTTATTATCTTTTACTTCCGTAGAAAAAATTAAAACAATATCTATTTTATTTTCTAAGCAGAATTCTTTTAGATGTTGCTCATTAGGGAAAACATTAATTTCATAAGAAAGTGAGACAACAGGCACTATCAAAGTTGTTAACCCCGCATTTATCAAATCAATTTGGTATTGATATGATATTTTGTCGGTTTCCAATCCTAAATTTTCAGCAATTGCTTCCAAAGATAATTTTGTTTCAAAGAATGTTGGCTCAGGTGCTGTAATGAATACTGCATCTTGTTCAGAAATTTTATTATATACTGTTAATGTGCCTTTTTTATTTGTATATATGACTATTTCGTTTTTTTTCAACAGGATCGGTGATCTTTTAATAAGACTATACATACAAGCAATTGTTCCATGTCCACAAAAATCGACTTCACACTCTGACGAAAAGTATTTTAGGTTAAACCCTGATTGCTGTGATTTGCTACAATAAACAACTTCTGAAACAAATCCTTTATGTTGTTTTGCTATCCCTAACATTTCATCATCTGATAATGTCTGATTATCTTCTAAATAAATACAAGCCGCAGGATTGCCTAATGATTTTCCCAGCGTAAAAGCATCGATTTTTTTGTAA
>JBGUET010000386.1:0-2556 GCA_041821225.1 Sedimentibacter sp. | reverse complement strand
AGAGAAGGTTTAAGGCCTGGTATGAATACAAATTGTTTTGTGGATTCTGGTCAAGCTTTTGATACACTTTTAGTACCTATTGAATCAGTATTTGAAGAAAATGGTGTTCAGAAAGTTGAAATATTAGATGCAGAAGGTCAAGCTGAAGTGGTTGAAATTGAAACTGGATTAATGAACGACATGTTTGTTGAAGTTTTAAGCGGTTTACAAGAAGGTCAACTAGTTGTAACTGGTAGCACAAATGATTTAATGCCAAGCCAGACTGTACCAGAAAATGATTCGTTTTTGCCAAGTACAAATTAATAAGGGGTGATGATATGCAAGATAGAGGAAAAATTTCAAATCTCCTAGTAAGATTGAAGTTTTCTGCTTTGATGGCATTTGATGGCATAACATCTAATTTGCTGAGAACATTTCTTACAGTACTTGGTATTTCCATAGGTGTGGCAGCTGTTATTAGCTTAATGGGTATAGGAGAAGGAGCAAGAAAATCAATAGTATCTCAGTTTGAAAGTCTCGGTGAAAATGTAATTGTTATTAAATCAAATGCCGAAAATGTTACTTTTGGAATAGAAGAAGCTGAAAATCTATGGGAAAGAGTTACAGGAATTCAATATTCAACTCCAGTGGTATATACTGAAGATACGGCCATAAGATGGAGAAGAGATGAAAGTGAAATGAACATTGTAGGGGTAAATCAACTTTACCCAGAAATTAAGGACCATGCTGTTATTTCTGGAAATTTTTTCACATCACTTCATGTAAAGCAAAGATCTCCTGTTGCTGTATTGGGATACAATGTGGCTAATTCACTGCTAAATGGCAGAAGTCCTGTTGGACAGACTTTAAAAATTGATGGTATAAATTATCGTATTATTGGAGTTTTAGCTGAAAAGGGAGAAGGCAAGGGGGATGGAATAGATGATAAAATTGTAATACCATACACTTCAGCCATGAAAATAACAGGAACAAAAGATGTTCTAGAAATTTGGGCAAAATCTGCAAATGCAGAAGATGCTGAGTTAGCAATGGTTCAACTTGGAAGAATATATAAGCGTAAAGTTGGGCTAGGAAGCAATATAACTCCTGAAAATGGTGAAGCCCAAGGAGGTGAGGTTCCATCCGAAGGCGGAAACGATGAAGTGCCTATTGAACCTGTTTTAGAACCAGAAGTTCCCTCAAAGGATGAAAATGTTTTTACAAAGGGTGAAGAGCCACTTACTATTACAAGTTTGAACAATTTAGTAAAAGAAGCAGATCAGGCAAACCGTGTAATGACTGTTCTTCTTGGTGGAATTGCTGCAGTTTCTCTTTTAGTTGGAGGCATAGGTATTATGAATATAATGTTGGTTGCAGTAACTGAAAGAACAAGTGAAATTGGTGTAAGAAGGGCTCTTGGAGCTAAACAGGAAGACTTGCTTGTACAATTTTTGCTAGAGGCAGTATATGTAAGTATTTTAGGATGTATAACAGGAATAATACTTGGAGCTTGGGCGGTAAGTATAGTTTCTAAGTATGGATTACCAGCCGTTGTAAGTATTGATTCTATACGTATTTCAGTATTTGTTGCATTAACATCTGGCTTGTTGTTCGGGGTATATCCAGCCATAAATGCGTCTTCTCTTCCTCCCGTTGAAGCTTTAAAAAGATAATAAATAATTGTAGAGGTTTTGATAATTCAAAACCTCTTTTAAATTTCTCCTTTTTACAATTTGGTTTTATTAATAAAAATCTAGTATAAGAGATTATATTTTTAATAAGTGATGTGCAAGTTGCACAATTAAGTATTAATATGCTTTTATGGTATATAATTGTATATTTATTATATTACTTAGGAAAGATATGAGAAAAGAGAAATTATTTGGTTCGTCGTAATTGATTTATTAGAGATAGGGTAGTAAGTTGTTTGAATATTTCAGTACATTTCCATAAAAGGTTTTTAAATATTAATGCTATGAATTGTTTGCGGAATATGATAAAATATAGTTATTACAGAATTAACTTATTTATGCAAATGTTTAAAAATAAAAATTGGTTATTCGAAAATTCAAATGAATGAACTTATAATAAATAGGAGGGATTATGGAATTAGATTTAAATATAGGACTAAAAAATAAGCAAGAAATAATTGTATCAATTAATGATACCGCAAAAAAATTTGGAAGTGGTGCAGCTGAAGTATACGCAACTCCAATGATGATTGGTTTGATGGAAAGCGCATCCATGAATGCAGTAAAACAATTCTTACCCAAAGGATTTTCAACGGTGGGAATTAGCGTAAATATTAAACATATGAGTGCGACGGCAGTTGGTAAAAAAGTATGGGCACAAGCAGAATTAGTTGAGATAGATAGAAAAAGACTTGTATTTAAAGTTGATGCATATGATGAAGACAAAAAAATTGGAGAAGGTACTCATGAGAGGTTCATTATTGAAGAAGCTAAATTCATGAGCAATTTAAAATAACTGAATAATTATATTTACTTTACGCTAGATATTTAGTAAAATCAGTAAAAGGAGAATTATCACGTTTTGATGTAGAAAAATTTGATATAT
>JBGUET010000385.1:0-2556 GCA_041821225.1 Sedimentibacter sp. | reverse complement strand
ATTACTTTTATAGGTTTATTTAAAATTTTCATATTCTCACCTTTTATAAAACACTTCTCATGCCTGGATATTCATCATCTGGATATCCTCCTAGAAGTGGTTTAAAGTCACTGTTAGCAAATACTCCCCTAATCAAAGATTCATCCCCATATTTAGCTCTTATTCTATCTACAGCCTTATCCAAAATTTCATTTTTTAAGCTTAATTCATCTTGAAAAATATTTATTTGCTTAATATTTGAGCACTCAAGATTAGATACAGAAACTCCAAGCTGCCTTATTGGCCTTTCATCCCATAATTCATCAAACAAATCACACATATTCATGTATATGTCCCTTGTACAGTCTGTAAAGTACATAAGTTTTTTTTGTTTTGATGCATATCTGAAATCTTTGTCTTTTATACTCACACTTACGACTATACAGCTCATGTTTGCTTGTCTCAACCTCCATGCTGTCATTTCAGTTAAACTCAGCAATATGACATGGGCTGTTTGTTTGTCATTAACGTTAAATTTAAGTGTGCTGCTGTTCCCAACGCTCTTAATTGGATTCTTTTGTTTAAAACCAGAGCTATCTCTTCCCCAAGCATAATTGTATATCATTCTGCCTTGGGATTTTAGTTGTGAAGAGATTAATTGATAATCAGCTTTTGCCAGATCTCCTATTGTATAAATACCCCATCTATTAAGCTTTGGCTTAGTTTTCGCTCCAACCATAAACAAATCCTCAACAGGAAGAACCCACAGCTTTTCCTCTATTTCATCAGTAAATATTGTATGACATTTGTCTGGTTTTTCTAAATCACCAGCTTGTTTTGCAAGAAGTTTGTTTTCCGAAACACCTACATTGACTGTGTATCCAAATTTTTTATGCACATTGTCTTTTATTTCATTAGAAAGTCTCACTGCCTCTTCCCTGTTTATATCCGTAAACCGCAAGAAGCATTCATCTATGCTGAAAATTTCAACATCTGGAGTATATGTTTTCAAAAATTCCATCAAGGCTTTACTAGCTTTTACATAAACCCTATAATTAGGAGGGACAACCAATAAATTAGAACATTTATTTCTTGCCTCAAGCAAAGACTCCCCTGTTTGTATTTTGTACTTTTTCGCAGGCACTGACTTTGCCAAAACAATTCCATGGCGATTTTCTTCGTTTCCTCCTATTACAGAAGGCACCATTCGTATATCCCGTTCAATTCCCATTTGTTTTTCATATGCTGCTGTCCAGCTTAAGAAGGCTGAATTTACATCTACATGCATTACTATCTGTCCCAATCTATCACCTCCATTTATTTTCGAACATTTGTTCTTTATTATACCACACTTTACAAAATTAAAAAGATATTTTTTAATTAAAATGCCTAGTATCTTACTTTTAAAATAAAAAAATGGATTTGCGTTATCCGCAAATCCTATCTTGATTTTTAATTTTTTTAATTAGTTTTAATATTTTTATCGTGTATTATTTTCAATCCCTTAAATAAAAGTTGCGGATCATAAACATCAATTACCGAAGTTTCATCAGCCATCATCCTGCCTAAACCCCCAGTTGCAACAACTTTCATTGTTTCAATACCCATTTCTTCTTTAATTTTATTGACTATATATTCTACTTGTCCTATATATCCATAAACTAAGCCTGCCTGAATGCTTGTAACCGTATTTTTAGCAAGAATAGAACTTGGTTTTTTTAATTCAACGCTTGGAAGTTGGGCTGTTTTTTGCCATAATGCATCAGCTGAAATTTGAATACCTGGAGATGTTATGCCATATTTAAACTCTCCTTTATCACTTAATACATCATAGGTTGTGGCAGTGCCAAAATCTATCACTATAAGCGGTCCTCCATATATATGATATGCAGCTACAATACCAACAATTCTGTCGGCACCAACCTCACGGGGATTATCAGTTAATATTGTAATGCCAGTTTTTATCCCAGGCCCTACAATTATAGGTTCTATATTAAAATATTTTTTCAATGCATTTTCAAATGAATGCATTACATTAGGAACAACTGAAGAAACTATAGCACTTGTTATGTCCTTCTGATTAACATTGTTGTAATTCAATAAATTCAATATGAAAATACCATATTCGTCAGATGTTTTTTCGCTTCTAGTTACCATCCTCCAACTTCCTACAATATCATCACCATCATAAACTCCAACAACTATATTAGTATTTCCAATATCAACAACCAAAATCATGTAAAAGTTCCTCCTATTTGTTAATTTTATCGTACACATTAACTACCGCTACAGTACCAATTCCTGCTACAGAACATTCTATTAATGAGCTTGTTGTAACCAAGAATATAGCAAATGCAGCAAATGTTGTACCTATACCAAATTCTGTGCTTAATCTTACAATATCTTCATTATAAATGAGATAAAGCATAAATATTACAAGTCCTGTGTTTGTTAGCGCTCCTGACGCCCCTGCAATTAATAATGATGCCGTTTTAGATTTAATTACTTTCTTTAAAACAACATAAACATAATAAGGAACTATCCCAATAAAAATTCTAGGTAAAATCGCGACTAGCG
>JBGUET010000384.1:0-2579 GCA_041821225.1 Sedimentibacter sp. | reverse complement strand
TAGTTCAGCGGTCTTGCTAATAACTTCTCCATTTGAAACTTCTATAGTAACTTTACCTATATTTTTGTCATGTTCAAATGTTTGGGCAATTAAAGTGCCATTTACTAATAAGCCGTTTTCTAATAAAGTGTGGCTGTGTCCATCAATTAAAACATCTATTCCATCTACTTCATTGGCTAATCTTTCCGATGTAAATTCAGAACCGCCGTCAAGACCTAGATGAACTATTCCAATAATAACATCTGTTTGATCTTTGATTTCATTTACGATTTTTTCAGCTGTTTCTATAGGGTTTGCGAATGTTAAGCCCGTTACGTTGGAAGGGCTGGTCTTATATGCTGTTTCAGGAGTTGAAAGTCCAAAAATTCCAACTTTTACTCCATCTATTTCTTTTATTACATATGGAGTAAATAAGTTATTGCCATTTTCATCAAGAATATTTGCACTGATCATTCCTACAGAAGTCATATCTCTAAGTTCCAATAGTCTTTCTTGCCCATAATTAAAATCATGATTTCCAATAGTCATATAGTCATAACCTGTAGCTTCTAGCACTTTTATGGCATTTTCACCCTTGCTAATATTAACTATAGGCATACCGTGGAGAGTGTCACCAGCGTCTAATACCAATGTATTTGGATTAGCAGCTTTAGTTTCCTTAACAATTGTTGCTATTTTAGGAAATCCAATACTAGTTGAATCACCTAAAATTCTGCCGTGGGTGTCATTTGTATGAATAATAGTAATTGTTGTAGTTTTGTCATCTGCAAAAGCAAGACTTAAACTGCTTAGAACTAACAAGCATATTAGTACTAAGCTTAAAATTCTTTTTTTCATTTTATTCCCTCCTTAGTTATTTTTGTAACTAATTACATTATACAACTAACAAATATATTTACAAGCAAACGTTTTGTCTAAATTGTTAAATTATGTTCAAAATATATTATTTTCATTTGTTGACAAAAATATAAAATTAATATACCATATTAATATTATGAATATGCAAGACTTTGAAGAGAAATAGTAATTATACATGGTGTATAGAGAGAAAATTAGTGGTGAAAGATTTTCCACCCTCTGTATGAAGAACCTATCTCCGAGTTTTTGGGAGTAAAAACCCAAAGGGTAAACCCTTATTTAAACGAGATGCTGTTATTTTGCAGCAATTAGAGTGGTACCGCGGATATCCGCCTCTTACATAGAGGGGGGTTATTTTTATTTTTGAAAGGAGATATTATGGCAAAGAAGGAAAAAGATTTTGTTAAAGAAATTACACCAATGGAAGAAGATTTCAGTAGATGGTATACGGATGTAATATTAAAGAATGAATTAGTAGATTATTCACCTGTAAAGGGCTTTATGGTTATTAGACCTTATGGATATGCATTGTGGGAAAAAATTCAAAGTTATGCTGATGAAAAATTCAAGGCGACAGGTCACAAAAACATGTATTTTCCTCTTTTGATACCAGAAAGTTTGTTAAATAAGGAAAAAGAGCATGTTGAGGGTTTTGCGCCTGAGGTTGCATGGGTTACTCAGGGTGGAAATCAAGTATTAGCTGAAAGACTTGTAATTAGGCCAACGTCAGAGACAATAATATGCTACATGTATAAAAAATGGTTGAGTTCATACAGAGAACTCCCATACTTGTACAATCAGTGGTGCAGTGTTGTAAGATGGGAAAAAACTACCAGACCATTTTTAAGAACATCAGAATTTCTCTGGCAGGAAGGACACACACTTCATGAAACAGAAGAAGAAGCTCAGACAGAAACGTTGAAAATGCTTGATATATACAGACAAGTTGCAGAGGATTTAATGGCGATGCCTGTTGTAATTGGACAAAAAAGCGAAAAAGAAAAATTTGCAGGAGCCCATGCCACATACACTATGGAAGCATTGATGCACGATGGTCAGGCACTTCAGGCAGGTACTTCCCATAACTTAGGACAGCATTTTACTAAAGCATTTGACATTAAGTTTCAGGGTAGAACAGGCAAGGAAGAATATCCTTATCATACTTCATGGGGTATTTCCACAAGGCTAATAGGTGGACTCATTATGGTTCACTCAGACAACAGGGGTCTTGTTCTTCCACCAAAAATGGCGCCAACACAGGTTGTTATAATTCCAATTGCTCAAAAGAAAGAGGGAGTATTGGAAAAAGCGAATGAACTTTTTGATAAGATCAAAGCCAAGGGCATAAGAGTAGAACTTGATGATAGCACTGATAATTCACCAGGGTGGAAATTTAACCAGTATGAAATGAAAGGTTATCCAATACGTATTGAAATAGGACCAAGAGACATTGAAAACAATCAAGCGGTTTCAGTAAGAAGAGATAAGCTTGAAAAAGAGATTATTTCACTTGATAACATAGAAGAAACTTTAAGTGAAATGTTAGATACAATGCAAAAAGATTTATTTGAAAAGGCAAAAGCTCATAGAGATGCGCACACATATGTTGTGAAAGATTACGAGCAATATAAAAAAGATTTGCCAACTAAACCTGGCTTTGCAAAAATGATGTGGTGTGGCTGCAGAGAATGTGAAGATAAATTAAAAGAAGAAACAGGTGC
>JBGUET010000383.1:0-2581 GCA_041821225.1 Sedimentibacter sp. | reverse complement strand
GTATTTACAATTATTCAATCTGCTTTAATAGCGTGGTATTCAATAGAAGTTCTTAATTTAATGATGATTGGTTCCTTTGGTTTAGTTCTCATTACAACAATTTTAACTGCAATGTCAGCTCTTTCAATTGGCACATTTATCTCGGTATTTGCAGAAAACGAAATGCAGATGATACAATTTATACCAATCGTAATAGTACCTCAGGTGTTTTTTTCCGGCCTGTTCGATCTAAGCACTATGAGCCCTCTACTTCAAGTAATAGGGCGATTCACCCCACTGTGGTATTCAGCAGACGCACTAAAAAATATAATGATCCGTGGCATGGGTTGGAGCTCAATTAGATTTGATGTGCTGATTCTCAGTCTATTTTCTATTTTTTTCACTATTGCAAATATTGTTGCTCTTAAAAAGCATCGAAAAATATAATGAGGTGACATATGAAAAAATTATTGGTAGTTTTAACAACAGTTTTGATTCTTTCAGGCTGTTCAACGAATCCTGAAAGTTTAACATTAAAAGGCGACATTCAAAATATTATTATATCATCAGTAAGCGAGGTTCCTGGGAAGATTATTCAAATGAATAAGCAGCAGGGAGAACTCGTTAAAAAAGGCGAAATAATAGCAACTATAGATAATACCAATCAAAAATATTTAGTTGACCAACTTCAAGCTGTTGTTGACATGAAAAAAGCAAAGTTAGAGGAACTTGAGGCAGGAACGCGCCCTGAACAAATAGAGCAAGCAAGTTCCCAGGTTGAAGCCTTAAAAGCGCAGCTTGATTTATTAACAGCAGAAACAGACTCTGGCAGCAGCAGTGTTGCAATTGCACAAGATATGTTAGATACAGCCCAAACAAACTATGACTACATTAAATCTCAATATGATGTTGCCCTTAATTCTTATAATGATGGTATTATAGCAAAAAGTAACTTTGATCTAGCTACATTTAATCTGGATACAGCAGGAAACCAGCTTGAAATATCTACACGACAACTTCAAAGTGCAAAAATCAAGTCAGATCAAGGTCTAAAAGCTGCGAAAGCAAATTATGATGCAGCAATTGCAGGACTAAATCTGCTGCAAAGTGGTGCAACAGAGGGATCTATTAATATTGCCCTTGCAGATCTAAATCAATCAATCGCACAGCTTAATCAAGCTCAAAACACATTAAGCAAATTCGATATTACAGCTCTTGCAGATGGTATTGTAATTAGTAAAAACTTTGAAATTGGAGACGTAGTCATAGCAGGAGGAAATATTGCTGATGTTGCAATTTCAAATGATATTTATGTACTTTGCTATATACCTGATCAATATCTGGATAAAATCTATTACAACCAAGAATTAAGTGTTACTACATCCCAAGGAACTCAAACAGGCAGAGTGAGCTATATTTCTCTAACCCTAGAATATACTCCAAAAGACAAGCAGTCAACCTCTGACAGCAACCATACAGCTTCAAAAGTAAAAATTGCTATTAACGATTCAGAAGGTATTCTAAAATCAGGAATGACGGCAGAGGTATTAATTCCATTAATAAGCAAATAAATACATACAAAAAAAGCTTTCTAAACAACACATTTTTCATTAGAAATTATTATATAAAAAAAAACTATACTTAAAATTTATGAGTATAGTTTTTTATTATAGTTTAATTAATTAGTTGTATTACAAATTATTTTTTCAAACTATGATATTATAAAAAATTTAGTTTGCGTTCCATTGTTACAGTAGTTTAAATCCAGATACTTCTATACTTTTGAACAGCCCTAAAAAATTGCTCAATTTAATATAAATGCTATCTCCTTTTACCTCTAATCCCTTCACTACATACACCTTAATAGTTTCTGATTCATATAAATTATAACTGTTTTCAATTTCCGGTTCACCGAACCGTACCTTTGCCACAGGCACAGAAGTTCAACTACTTCCATCCATGCCTCTTTCAATTATTAAACTACCACCATTTTTTAAAATGTGATTTCTTGTCTTATCATTTATTATTATTTTCGGCATAAGCTACCTCCTTTTCAAAATAATGCCCACAGAACGTGAGCCCTTATTTTTTATATTTTGTATCACCAAATAATTTTAGCCATTTGCTCACTTGTAATGTTATTTTGTGGTGCAAATTAAGCTTCACTTATACCTTTTATTATACCATTATTTTTTGCCCGTTAAACAACTTTTACGCAATACTACACAATTTTTACTTCGTAAATTTTATTTGTATGCATTAGGTTCATTTGAAATTGTAAATTAATTCAATTATAATTCTCCATAATTTTCATATTCACATTTTAAAATTGAATAAATGATTTGGTCCAAGTATCCTCTTTCTGATTTAAAACTTTGTCTAAGCATTCCATCACGATGCATTCCAAGGCTTTCATATAACTTAATTCCTATTACATTATCCGGATATACATCTAGCCAAAGCCTGTTTGTATGAGTTTCTTCAAAAGAATATTTTATTAACGCCTTCAAGGATTCTTTTCCGTAGCCTATCCCTTTTTTAGTAATGGCAATTCCTCTAATTTCAAATACGTTTGATTTAAAATCAAGCCTGTTTAACGCGA
>JBGUET010000382.1:0-2581 GCA_041821225.1 Sedimentibacter sp. | reverse complement strand
TTTGATGGAGTTGATTTCATATACACATGGCACCCAGCAGATATTAATGAAGTTCAATCAAATAGGACAGTTTCCATAATGGGTGCAAATTTTGAATTTAAAGGCTTGACATCCCATGCCGGCGGTTCACCCCACTTAGGAAGAAGTGCATTAGATGCTACAGAACTCATGAATGTTGGAGTTAATTACTTGAGAGAACACATGATTGACCAGGCACGTATTCATTATGCATATGTTGATGCAGGTGGTGTTGCGCCAAATGTTGTACAAGACCATACTTTAATTAAATATGAAGTGCGTTCGCCTAAAGTAGAACAAGTGAAAAAACTGTTTGAACGAGTTGTTAATGTAGCCCGTGGAGCAGCATTGATGACCGACACCACAATGAACTATGAAATCACAATGGCATTTTCCGATTATATACCAAATGATGCCTTGGCAGCTATAGCAGATGAATGTTTAAAAGAAGTTGGTGCACCAAAATGGGATGAAGCAGACTATGCTCTAGCGTCATCATTTCTTTCATCTTATAACAAAGATACTTTGTCTTCAATCAAGGAAGAGATTATAAAAACCTATGGTGAAGAGAAATTAGATGAAAAATTCAATAAGCCACTTGACAACATTGTTCATACATTTGATAAAACCAACAAATCATATCAATCAGGCTCCACGGATGTTGGAGACGTATGCTATACAGTTCCTACCATAAATTTTAACGTAGCAACTGTATGTATAGGAAACATAGGGCATACATGGCAAATGACAGGGCAATCCTGCAGCAGCATAGCGCACAAAGGAACTCTTGTGGCAGGTAAAGCTATGGCATTGTCAGCCATACGCACTATGAATAGACCAGATGTAATAGAACAGGCAAAGCAAATCGTATTAAAGCAAAATGGTGGTTCTTATAAATGCCCACTTCCAGATTCAGTAAAACCGCCTGTTGGTAAATATTAACCAGTTTTAAAAATATAAATACGAAAACACAAAATCCGATTATGCTCTAAGCCAGCATAATCGGATTTTAACATTCATATAAAAAGCAATGTTTTTTTATATTACCTAATTACCAATTAATTTCTAATCCAACTCCAACTTCCTTCAAAGGCAATGTTTTATGAATTTCTGCTCTTACAGCAAATGAAGTGCAGTGACATGGATAAAGTTCCTTTAATCTATTTTGTTTTAAATAATCAATGGTTTTGTTAACCTGCTCATTTACCTCAAATAAATGAAACCCACCTATTACACCCAAGACTCTTTCATCATTGCACACTTTTTTTGCATATTCAATTATATTGCATATACCGCTGTGGGAACATCCTGTAATAACATAAATTCCATTTTCACTTTTATATGCAAGTGCTGTATCATCAATTACATAATCAGCAGTTCTTGTATCTACCACAATTTGCTCACCAATATGCTTCCTTGCTTCAAAATCCATTGTTTGTGGTATTTCTCCCAAAAAGGTTATATGTTCACTTACCTTAACAGGCTTGCTTGAAAAAATTAGATTACACTTTTCTTTTAATTGTTTCTCTGAAAAAGGAGAACCAATTTTAATATTATCCATTAGTTTTTCTTTAAAAGCGTCAGGATGAGCAAGAACTGAAATATGATTTCTACTTGTCCCTTGGAAAAAATATTTCAATCCTCCTGTATGGTCATCGTGTCCGTGTGAAATTACAATTGTATTTATATTTTTTAGATTTACACCCAACGCCACTGCATTTCTAATAAATAAATCAGAATAACCAACATCTAAAAGCAACTTTATGCCTTCATCTTCAATATAGTATGATACAGCTGGCTCTCCATAATAATATTGATCAATGTAAGTATTATTGTCAACTAAAACTTTTAATTTCATAATAGCCCTCTTTTCAAACTAATGTGTACGTCATTATTCAATTTTTTGTAGCAATAGCTTTAAGACAACAACTGAACAAATTCTCCATAACCTTCTTTCTCCATTTCTCCAAGTGGAATGAATTTCAATGAAGCACTGTTTATGCAATATCTTAATCCGCCTTCATTAATAGGTCCATCATTAAAAACATGACCTAAATGAGAATCACTATTTTCGCTTCTAACTTCAGTTCTTTCCATACCAAATGTAACATCCTTTTTAAATGCAATAACATCTTTATCAATTGGTCTTGTAAAACTCGGCCATCCACAGCCCGAGTCAAATTTATCTGAAGATATAAACAATGGTATGCCAGTTACTACATCAACATAAATTCCTTTTTCTTTATTGTCCCAATACTCATTTTTAAATGGAGGTTCAGTGTGATTTTTCTTTGTTACTTGGTACTGCTCTTTTGTAAGAGTTTTCTTTAATTCTTCTTCAGATGGATTTTTGTAATTATCCATATTTATTTTATTATTTTTGTTTTCCATAATGCTCCTCCTATTAATATCATAAATGTATTTTATAAAGCTGCATTTTCACAATCCAAGCGTTGCTATTATTCATCAATTAACTTTTATAATTTAAACTTCTCCATAATCCCCCACTCTGCGTATTGAGATTATATTATTCTTTACGTCGCTTCTTGCTATTTAAATATTC
>JBGUET010000381.1:0-2592 GCA_041821225.1 Sedimentibacter sp. | reverse complement strand
AATATAAAACTTCCTTTAGGAATAGTGACTTCACCCTTCCTTTCTACAGCACAAAAAAGAACTTTCGATGGGAGCTTTTTATTTAAATCCATTAGCTTTGTGTTTATTAATGTATCAGATTCAAATAATCGAAATTCAACCATTTCTAACATATTGTTAGCAAAGGTTTCAACATTAGTAGCTGGTGGAAACTGAAGCATTCTGGCAATTTCATCAGCTGCATCCATTTCTGGATTTATTACCATGTCTAGTTCAAGTTCTTGCTTGAGCATTTTATGTTCATTGGAATAATCAGTATTCCTTATACGAGCAACTGTATGCTTGGCTCCTAATTTCTTACCTATAACACAGCATATCATATTTAGTTCATCACCATCAGTTACTGCTATTAACAAATCAGCTTCACGTACATTAGCTGATTTTAAAATTTCTACACTTGCACCGTTACCTTTAATACACATAACATCAAGAGTTTCATCAGCACGATTTAACGCGTCAGCATCACTGTCAACTAGTGTAATATCATGGTCTTCGGTGGATAGTTGGTGTGCTAATGTATATCCAACCTTGCCGCCGCCAACAATAACAATTTTCATTTGCTCCTCCAAAATCATAATAAAAACAGATTAGTATTATAAAATAAATGTATTATAACATAAAATCAATAATTTGCAAGCGTTTGACAATTAATGGAAAATAATGTATATATAAAAACAATATATTTCCAAAAAAATATTCATAAAATAAAGAATAAAAGATTTTGATAGAAAAATTATAGTACAAGGTTTTTGCGTACAATGAATAGCTTGAAACTGAAAATTTACTTTTTGACCTGCCAGTAGTATAATATATTCAATTGGGTTAGTGGGTTAAGCGGGGGAAAATAATTGCTTGGACTTTTATAATGTTATTGTTGTAACTTGGTCTTAAAGTAAATGTGAATAACTTAAAACAATTTGATAATTAACTATTTATATTAGGAGAATTATATGAAGAAGTCATTGGCTATTGTCAGTTATAGTATAGAATCGGTCAACTCCTATTACCAACAAATTATAAGTTTGTTTCAAGATAACATAACTGTGCATAAAATTTGTATTGACGAAATGGATAAAAGAAAGAAGATAGATGCGGATGTTGTTTTAATTCCCTCTTACGATATGTATGAAAAAATTAAGAGCAATATCAAAGTAAAATCCGATATACTTTTTGCAACAAGAACAATATCTAAAGTGGGTTTAGACAAAATAAAAAAAATAAAAGCGGGAACTGAAGTAATATTAATTGATGAGAGTCCTGAAATGGCTGAGCAAATTATATCAGTAGTTTATCAATTAGGTGTAAGGCACATCACATTGTTTTCAAATTGGTCAACGGATAAAAACCAGTTGCATGATAAGACAGTAATTATATTGGGACAAACAAAATTTGTTCAGGAAAATGCTAAAACCGTGGTTAATGTAGGTAATAGCTTGTTGGATATAAATTCAATACTTGATTTAGGATACAAATTTGATTTGTTTAATTTGCTAGATAGACAGGATATAATAAGAAGCTATGAAGAAATTGAAACTCAAAATTTTGGTTTGTTAAAAATATTGGGGTTGACAAATAGCCGTGAAAGTCAATTAGACATACTTTTGCAGGGTATAGATGCTGGGGTAATTGGAATTGGTAATGAAGGAAAAGTTTTTTTATATAATGAAAACGCAAAAGAAATAATTAAATTAGAAGATGAATTAGTTATTGATAAAGACGGTATTAAATTATTTTCACTAATACCTTTTGATTATGTTTTGAAAAGCCAAAAGTCAGCTGAAGAGAGAATAATTAAAATTAATGGATATGATGTAGTAGTTACAGTAAATCCAATTAAACATTCAGGAAAACTTTATGGAGCTGTAGCAATAATAAGAAAGTACATTGATATGGAAAAAAAGGAGCATATTCTAAGAAAACAGCTCATTGGCCACGGCCATAATGCTAAGTATAATTTTGATGATATTGCAGGTACAAGCAACATAATTATGGAATGTAAAAATATAGCTAATCGTATGTCAAAATCCGATTCATCTATATTGATAACAGGAGAAACTGGCACTGGTAAAGAGTTGTTTTCTCAAGCCATCCATAACGATTCAAAGAGAAAAAAATATCAATTTGTTGCAGTGAATTGCGGAGCATTTCCTGAAAGTTTATTAGAGAGCGAGTTGTTTGGCTATGAAGAAGGAGCTTTCACTGGGGCTAGAAAGGGTGGAAAACCTGGCCTTTTTGAATTAGCCCACAAAGGAACACTTTTTTTAGATGAAATTACAGAGATGCCAATGAATCTTCAAGTTAAGCTTCTTAGAGCCTTGCAGGAAAGGCAAATAGCAAGAATCGGCGGGGACAGGCTTATAGACGTAGACATTAGAGTTATAGCAGCTACTAATAATGATATAAAAAAGCTTGTTGAAAAAGGGGAATTCAGGCATGACTTGTATTATAGATTAAATGTTCTTCCTTTAAAAATTCCACCTCTTAGGTCCCATAAAGAAGATATATTGTTTCTAATTGAATACATTAAAAAACAATTTAAAAGTGAGTTTACTC
>JBGUET010000380.1:0-2595 GCA_041821225.1 Sedimentibacter sp. | reverse complement strand
GTGTATGCCATAGTGTCTGTTCCATGGGAAATAACAAAACCATCATACTTTTCATAATTTTTTTCAATTGCCTCTGTCATTAAAACCCAGTATTCAGGTTGAATATTTGTGCTATCAATATTTAAAAGCTGTATTGTATCTACATTGCAAAATTCCTTAATTTCAGGCACATATCCTAAGAGCTCCTCGGATGTTATTCCAGGCGCTAATCCATTTTCGGTTTTTTTAGAAGCTATGGTTCCACCTGTAGCAATAAGCAAAATATTTTTTTTCATTTAATGTTTCCCCCTAAGCAATTGAAGAGCAAATATTACTTTTGTTTTTCCAATATTATATTTTCCATGTCTTCCGGCATAGGACACTTTATTGAAATTTCTTGTCCCATCATTGGCTGTTTAAAATTCATTTCATAACAGTGCAATGCCTGCCTTTTTATTAATTGGCTTTCTTTTCCGTACAATGTATCTCCAACAATGGGATATCCTATATGTTTCATATGAACTCTTATTTGATGTGTTCTACCTGTTTCAAGCTTCAGTCGTACCAAAGTCATGTTGTTGAATCTTTTTTCCACAACATAATGAGTAATGCATTCCTTGCCTGAAGGGTGCACAATTCTTATTATATCTTCAGCATTGAGTCTGGCTATAGGCTGGTTGATTGTACCCTCATTTTCTTTAATTGTACCTTCAACAATTGCATAATAATATTTTTCAACAGTGTTTGCCTTCATTTGGTTGGCTAGTTCATTGTGTGCATATGGATTTTTTGCTATTATAACAATGCCTGAAGTGTTCATGTCCAGCCTATTAACTAAACGAACCTTTCTTTTTATATTATTTTCCCTAAAATAATATGCAACCCCGTTTGCAACAGTATTGTCTTGATGAGACTTAGTAGGATGGACTACCATGTATGGAGGCTTATTGACTACAAGTAAGTCATTATCCTCGTATAAAATATCGATGGGAATGTTAATTGCATCATATTCATCTTCTTCCTCATCAAACTCAATTGATAGAATATCTCCTATAAAAACACTTTTGTTTAACTTTGCAACTCTTCCATTTAAAAGAATATTATCGGACAACTCTAGCTTTTTGGAAAGACGCCTTGAGAAATTTAAGTTTTCACTTAATATACCCTTTACAGTTTTATCATTATCTTGTATTGTATAATTAAGAATATTGTTATTAGTCATTAATAACTCCTAGTTTTTCATTAATATAAATATAATATAAAATGCTTTTAATGTAAAGGAGATTGTCATGAAGGAAAAAATAATAAATATAGCTGCCAACTATGATAGTTATACACTTGAAATCAAACAACAGCTCATAGAAATATTGAAGGATAACGGCTATAGCTATTATGACGGGTTTTGTGATGAAGGTGAATTGAATATTACAATAGGGGGAGACGGAGCCTTTTTAAGAGGTGTGAAGGAAAGCAATTTTTCACGCACTCCATTCATAGGCATAAATACTGGTACCCTAGGTTTTTACCCTGAAATAACACCTGAAAATTTAAAGAATTTTATTTTAAATTACAAGTCAGGAAATTTCACTGTCAACACTATAAATTTAATTGAAAGTGAAGTGTTTGCAGCAGGCCGAACAGAAAAAATATATGCGGTAAATGACATAATACTTAAAAGAAAAGATATGAAGACAATTCACCTAGATGTTTTTATAGCATCAAATCATTTGGAAAAAATCAGCGGTGACGGATTAATAATATCATCCCCCTTGGGAAGTTCAGCATACAATAAATCTGCAGGAGGAAGCCTTGTTTATCCTTCACTTAAAACCTTGCAAATAACCCCGTTGTCTCCCATAATATCTAATGCCTACAGATGTTTGGACTGTAGCATTATAGTGCCCCCAGAATTTGAAATATCCATCTATCCAGAAAGAAAAGAAGATTACTATGTAGCATTGTTGGCTGACGGAGAAATTTTCGAATATGATGAGTTAGAATATGTACACTTTCGCACATCCAAAAAAATAATTAACAAATTATCAACAGGAACATTTAATTATTGGGATGTTATTAAAGAAAAGTTCTTATAACAACTATTATTTGTAATCCAAAATACAGTGAAGGATCTCATTTAAAATATGAGATCCTTCTTTTATACTCAAGTTGAGACAAACACATAAATTTGCTGCTTACTTACATTCTCAAAGTAAATTTACTTCCAACATTGACTGTGCTTTCCACAGACAAAGAATATTTGTGTACTTCTGCTATCCATTTTGCAATACTTAATCCTAGCCCTGTTCCACCTTCTCTGTGGCGAGCCTTATCCGCTCTGTAAAACCTATCAAATATTCTATCTATGTCCTTTTCACATATACCTATGCCTGTATCTTCCACTGTGAGAATTTTCTTTTTGTTTTTATCAGTATACAAACTTACGGTAACTTTTCCCGTTTCTGTGTATTTTACAGCATTGTCAACCAATATTACAACCAGCCTTCTCATTTTGTCATAATCAGCCTTAATTACAACATCTTCCTCTAAATTCAATTGAAATTCAACGTCTTTCTTTCTGGCTATTATCTCCATGTTCTGACATATATTTTCCACAAT
>JBGUET010000379.1:0-2603 GCA_041821225.1 Sedimentibacter sp. | reverse complement strand
AAATGGATTTATCAGATATTCCATATGATGCCTGTAAAATTGTGTTGTCTTCTTTTAATAATGCTATACCTATATGAGAATATGGAATGAATTCTGAGAATGATAAATATATATAATTTAATATTCCATCAAATGATACATCTTTATTTAAATTTCCAATAAGTTCTATTAACCTATTTAGCTTGTTGAACATAGAATTAATATCGTGGATTACTGGTTTTAATTCTTTTTTTGTTGAGAAAAAATTGTTAACATTTCTATTTGTAGTACCAAAGTTTTTGATACCATTGTACAATTCGTTTAATGGTTCAATCATATATTTATTAAAACTGAAAAAAGAAATAAATAACAAAACTGAAAAAATAACAAATAAAATTATTGACACGGTAAAATATTTTTTGGCAACTTGTTCTTGATAATCAATTAAACTACTTGTAATTTGATTCCAGTTCATAAGTAACTGCTCATTGTTTGTATTAATAACTAGAATTGCTTTTTCAGTTTCTAAAGTGGATATATCATTATCGATTATAAACTCCACAGGCTTAATAAAAGTAATTGATTCAACTTCATCTATGTAGTTGTTTACATTTATACCATTATATAAATAATTAAAACTTATAGTTTTATCTTGATATTTCAAAATACCACTTTTAAAGTTATACAAATTTGCTTCATACTCAATCTTAGATGCTTCAAGAGAATCATTGAGTGAAGAAATTTTTCCGTTTAATACTTCTATATTCTCAATAAACATTCCATTTGAAACAGCTTTTAGAATAACCAATTTTCGATTTGCATCCTTAGAAATCATTTGAGTAAGAATCTGTTGCCTACTAAGTACATCTAATAAAATTCCATTTTTACTATTGCTATTTATTATGAGAGCAATAATAATAATTAAAACACTAATAAGTAATAAAATAAAAATTTTCAGTATTAAAATTCTCTTTTTTATTATTTTTAAGAAATCATTTCCTTCATCCATCATTTTATCCTAACCCTTTACCCTCGATTTTATGTTTTAATAATACGCCTGACTTGCAGTAAATGGTCATTTTAATTTCTCTATAATTTCAAAGACTTTCTCTATGTAATTATAATTTAATCACAAAACGATATTTTAAATTTTTCGATCATATCTTTAGACAATTACCAAATCAATTAACTATATTTTTAAAATTTTCTGCATAGCAAATAGTATAACATAGCCATGGGTAGCTTTGCTACAAAATATTTTTATTGAGGAAAAAATGGTGCGCAATTTCAATTGCAATTTTTTCTTATAAACATAACATACATTTTACAGTGTGTTAGTTGTATTTTTACATTGAGCAGTTATATTAACTATAGATTAAAAATTGAATACATAAGGAGAATTGTATATGAAATTTAAACAGATTATATGTGGATTACTTGCTATTACTATGACTTTTTCAATGACAGAAACTGCACTTGCTGTAAATATTGGTGAGGTAAATGTAGAAAAGCATGCTAAAAATGTTATTTTGATGATACCCGATGGCATGAGTATAGACGGACTAACTCTTGCAAGATGGTACAACGGTGGTGAAAAGCTCAATCTTGATAATCTTGCAGTTGGACTTGTTAGAACATATTCCTCCGATGCACCAATTGCAGATTCGGCACCAGCAGGTACTGCAATGGCAACAAGTTTTAAATCTCATACAGGTTTCGTAGGAGTACTGCCCGATGAAAATACTATGCCCGGTCTGAAATCACTTAGCCCTTCTGACAAAAGAAAACCAGTTGCTAATATACTCGAAGCTGCACAGTTAAACGGAAAGGCAACTGGCGTAATTGCTACTAGTGAAATCATGCATGCAACACCAGCTACTTTTACAGCACATGACCCAAGCAGAAAAAACTATGACTCAATTTCTGAACAACAGGTTTATCAAGATATTGATGTTGTAATAGGTTCTGGTTCACAATATTTTACTAGCGAAGTCAGAGGAGATAAGGAAGACTTGCTTTCTGTTTTAAAAAACAAATACCAATATGTAACAAGCCCAGCTGAATTTAATCAGGTAACATCAGGCAAACTTTGGGCAATGTTCACTCCAACTGCAATGTCTTATGACTTTGACCGCGATCCAGCTAAAGAACCTTCTATTGCTGAAATGACAGAAAAAGCTATAGATTTACTATCTCAAGATGAAGACGGATTCTTTTTAATGATTGAAGGAAGTAAAATAGATTGGGCTGCACATGCAAACGACCCGATTGGATTAATATCTGATATACTTGCCTATGATGATGCAGTAGGTGTTGCAGTAGATTTTGCAAAGCAAGATGGCAACACAGTAGTTATTTCTGTAACAGACCACGGAAACAGCGGAATTACTATTGGAAACGAATCAACAAACAGCAGCTATGATAAAACACCATTGTCTACATTTATAGCTCCTTTAAAAAAAGCTAGTTTAACAGGTGAAGGGCTAGAAAATATGCTGAATTCTCAGCGTTCGAATATAGTAGAAGTTATGAGCAAGTACTATGGAATTGATGATTTGACTGATGATGAAATTAAAGCTATAAAGGATACTGAAAGTGGTTCAATGAATTACACTGTAGGACCA
>JBGUET010000378.1:0-2606 GCA_041821225.1 Sedimentibacter sp. | reverse complement strand
AATAATGGGAGCAGACCTTATTGCAGCTTTTACAAAATAAGAAACAACAATGGAATTTTTCTAAGTCTTTAAGACTTAGAAAAATTCTTTAGTAATAATATGGAGGTAGGAATTTGAAGAAAATTTTCGATAATTTAGAAAATTACATCATGGGTTTTGGCTTGACAGTAATGACTTTCATCACAGTTCTAAATGTAATTTCAAGAAAGTTTCTAGGATTATCAATGTCATTCCTAGAAGAAATAACAACATCATTATTTATTCTTATAACGTTGCTAGGGGCAGCAGTAGCAGCAAAACAAGGTGGACATTTAGGACTAACTATATTAACTGATTTATTACCTAAAAAGTTTCAGAAGTATGCAGCGTTATTAACTTGGGCAGTAGCATCATTTTTCTCTTTCTTTTTAATTAAATATGGTTACCTTATGGTTATGAGTGAAATGAAAATGGGTATTACAACGGCTTCCTTAGGATGGCCTGAATGGTGGATTGGAACATTTATACCAGTTGGTGGTGTTTTCATATTTTTGAGTTTTACACAATGGACTATTAATGTTTTTAAAGATGCAAAAAAGGAGGAAAAATAGTATGAATATAGCAGCGATATTATTTCTATCCTTTGCCGGACTATTATTATTAAATGTTCCAATAGCATTAAGTTTGGGTACATCATCATTAATTGCAATGGTTTTTGCAGAATTGCCTTTAGACATGTTTCCAATGCAAATATATGCTAATATAGCTAAATTTACATTACTGGCAATTCCGTTTTTTATGTTAGCGGGAAATACAATGGAAAAAGCGGGTATATCAGATAAACTCATAAACTTAGCTAATAAGTTTGTTGGACATAAAATGGGTGGCTTGGCCATAGTTGCTGTTGTTACATCATGTTTCTTTGCTGCAATTTCTGGTTCAGGTCCAGCAACAGTTGCATCTCTAGGAGTTATACTAATTCCTGCCATGGTTGATGCAGGATATGGCAAGGGAATGTCTTCAGCACTTATGGCAACAGCTGGCGGTATAGGAGTTATTATTCCTCCAAGTATTCCATTTGTTATATATGGTGCTATAGCAGGCGTTTCAATAGGCAAAATGTTTATGGCAGGTATCGTACCAGGTTTATTAATGGGCGCGGCATTAATTATTGTCAGCTTGATGATGACTAAAAAAATGGATATTGAACCTCAACCAAAATCTTCTGCTAAAGAAAGATGGATAGCATTTAAAGACGCATTTTGGGGATTGATGATGCCTATAATCATTTTAGGCGGAATTTACGGAGGTTATTTCACACCAACAGAAGCAGCTGCAGTTGCAGCAGTTTATGGTATATTGGTAGGAATGTTCATATACAGAAAAATCGGTGTTAAAGAATTATACGAGTTAATGATTGAATCAGCAAAAGGTTCAGCGGTTGTTATGTTTATAGTCGCTAATGCAGGGTTATTTGCATGGTTCTGTACAACAACTGGTATTTCTGACATGGCAAGTGATTTGTTATTAAGCGTATCTGGAAGTAAATATGTATTCTTAATGTTAGTAAATATTATATTGCTTATTGCAGGGTGCTTCTTGGATGCTCCTTCAGCATTGTATATATTTACACCAATCATGCTTCCAGTTGCTACTCAATTAGGATATGATCCAATTGCACTAGGTGTCGTAATGACAGTGAACCTTGCAATAGGAATGGTTACACCTCCAGTTGGTGTTAACTTGTACGTAGCTTGTGGTGTTTCGAAAATAAGTCTTGGGGAAATATCAAAATCGGTTATACCATATTTGATAGCTTCTTTGATAGTATTGTTACTCATAACTTATATACCAAGCATAATCACATTCTTACCAAATATGATGGGAATCAAATAGTAATTTAGTACTGTAAAACTTATGAACATATTATAGATATGCTTGAATTAACCCAAGAAGGATTAATTTTCATCCTTCCTTGGGTTATAATAAATTTCAAGTGATATATTATGAATATTAGAAGGTGTAAAAAGAAATAAAATAACAAATTTAATAATTTATTGATGGTGGTATATCAGTTAACGTATTAACACCAGATCAAACGTCAAAATTCAAAAAAAGCAATTCAACCTGCGTATACAGAGTATGAGCCAATAATGGGAAAAGACCTTATTGATGCTTTTGCAAAATAGCAAATTTCTTTAGTAGTAGCATAGAGGTAAGAATATGAAGAAATTTTTCGACAATTTAGAAAATTATATCATGGGTTTTGGCTTGACAGTAATGACTTTCATAACAGTTTTAAATGTAATTTCTAGGAAATTTTTAGGATTATCAATGTCATTTTTAGAAGAAATAACAACATCATTGTTCATACTTATAACATTGCTTGGAGCAGCAGCTGCAGCAAAAAAAGGTGGACATTTAGGACTAACTATATTAACTGATTTATTACCTAAAAAGTATCAAAAGTATGCAGCGCTGTTTACTTGGGCAGTAGCGACATTTTTCTCATTCTTTTTAATTAAATATGGGTATCTTATGGTTATGAGTGAAAAGAAAATGGGTATTACAACGGCTTCCTTAGGATGGCCTGAATGGTGGATTGGAACTTTTATACCAGTTGGCGC
>JBGUET010000377.1:0-2613 GCA_041821225.1 Sedimentibacter sp. | reverse complement strand
GACCATTAATGAATAAAGATATAAAAAGTGTATTAATAGCGGAGGATGTTTTACAAGCCAAGGTGGCTGAGTTAGGTGCTAAAATTACTGCAGATTACAAGGGTGAGGAATTGATTCTAGTGTGTGTATTAAAAGGAGCAGTTATTTTTGTTAGTGATTTAATGAGGAAAATTGACTTGCCTTTAGAAATTGACTTTATGGCAATTTCTAGTTATGGCTCTAACACTCAATCTACAGGTGTTGTAAGAATATTAAAAGATTTAAATTCATCAATAGAGGGAAGACACGTCTTAATAGTTGAGGATATAATAGATTCTGGGTTGACATTATCATATTTGGCTGAGAACTTAAAGTCAAGAGGTCCTAAATCTGTAGAAATATGCACCATACTTGATAAGCCTGAAAGAAGAACAGCTCAACTTGATATTAAATACACTGGATTTCAAGTCCCTGATGAATTTGTTGTAGGATATGGTCTTGATTATGCAGAAAAATACAGAAATCTGCCATATATAGCAGTATTGAAGAAAGAAATATATTCTGACAATTAATCAATAAAAAAAATATTCTAAAATAATTGTAATGCAATACTTTATATGATACAATTTCATCACTAAATGTAGTCTTTAGACGAAGAGGAGGCTTTAATTGAAAGGATTTATGAGAAGCATAGCTATGTATATTCTTATATTTGTTGTAATAATATTGTTGGTGCAAAGCATGGTTGAACCAGCAGCTGATGTACAAAGTATAAGTTATAGCGAGCTTATAATTCAAATAGAACATGATAATATAAAATCACTGTCATTTACCGAAAGTGTAGTTAAAGGAATTTATAATGATGACACAACATTTACTTCATATGTACCAACTGTATTTTTGTTTTCTTCAAGTTTTTATGACAAATATCTATCTGAAAAGGTGGAATCTGGACAAATAACACTTGAGGGTGAACCAGTGCCTGCTACTCCATTGTGGGTTCAAGCATTGCCTACAATTGGAATGCTGTTGCTTTTGGGAGTTCTGTGGTATTTCTTTATGAAACAATCACAGGGTGGAGGAACTGGCAAAGCCATGTCTTTTGGAAAGAGCAGAGCAAAATTGGTAAAAGATGATGACCCTAGCAAGAAAATATCCTTTGCTGACGTGGCTGGACTTGATGAAGAAAAAGAAGAGCTTAGTGAAATAGTGGATTTTCTTAAGAATCCAAGTAAATTTGTAAAACTTGGTGCTCGTATACCTAAAGGGGTGCTCTTAGTAGGGCCTCCTGGAACAGGTAAAACATATTTATCAAAATCAGTATCCGGAGAAGCGGGAGTTCCGTTTTTTAGCATAAGTGGTTCTGACTTTGTAGAAATGTTTGTAGGTGTTGGAGCTTCAAGAGTTAGAGATTTGTTTGACCAAGCAAAGAAAAATGCTCCATGTATAGTATTTATCGATGAAATAGATGCAGTAGGAAGAAGAAGAGGCGCTGGAATGGGCGGCGGAAATGATGAAAGAGAACAGACATTAAACCAATTATTGGTTGAAATGGATGGATTCGCAGGCAATGAGGGTATAATTATTATTGCTGCTACAAACAGGCCTGACATTCTTGACCCTGCTTTAATGAGACCAGGCAGATTTGACAGACAAGTACATGTAGGGCTCCCTGATGTTAAGGCGAGAGAAGAAATATTAAAAGTTCACGTTAGAAAGAAACCATTGGCTGAAGGTGTTGATTTGGAGATTGTTGCAAAAAGAACTCCTGGATTTACTCCAGCAGACCTTGAAAATGCAATGAATGAGGCAGCGTTATTGACTGCGAGACACAATCAAACATCAATAACAATGGATACCATAGAAGAAGCAATTACTAAAGTAATAGCAGGACCTGAAAAGAGAAGCAAAGTAATAAGTGAAAATGAAAAAAAACTTACTGCTTATCACGAAGCTGGTCATGCACTTGTGGCAAGACTTTCATCAAACAAAGATCCTGTTCATATGATTACTATAATTCCAAGAGGTGGCGCTGGTGGATTCACAATGTACTTGCCAGAAGAAGACAGATCTTATTCATCTAAAACTGAAATGGAAGAAAATATAGTAAGATTGCTTGGGGGAAGAGTAGCAGAAAAATTAGCACTAGATGATATTTCAACTGGGGCATCTAATGACATTGAAAGAGCAACAAAAATTGCAAGAGCAATGGTAACAACATTTGGTATGAGTGACGAGCTTGGACCTATGGCTTACGGAACTAATGACGATGAAGTATTCTTAGGAAGAGATTTCAATAAAATTAGAAATTACAGTGAAGAAGTCGCTGCAAAAATTGATAATGAAATGCGAAGAATCATTGACAATGCATACAAAAAAACCGAGAAATTATTAAGTGAAAACATGGAAAAACTAGACAAAATTGCTAAGGCTCTTTTGGAAAAAGAAACAATTTCAGGCAAAGAATTTGAATTGTTGTTTGAAGAAGCATAATAGAATAATTATAATTTAAAAGTTAAGATGAGGTTCTTTGCGAGCTTAGGATGATGGTAATGTCATTTTAGAGCTAATGCTTAAAGAATCTCATTTTTTATTTATAAATGGAGAAAATCATGATAGAAAATAAATATTATC
>JBGUET010000376.1:0-2618 GCA_041821225.1 Sedimentibacter sp. | reverse complement strand
GTAGTAACTGGTTCTCAAAAGCCCATAAATGTTCAAATAACAGATGCTAAGAAAAACTTGCTGGATAGCTTTAGATTTGCAGCAGAAAAAGATGTTCGAGGAGTATACCTTGTTTTTGATGGAAAAGCAATAATTGGAACACGTGGAAGAAAAGTAAAATCAAAAAGTTACAATGCCTTTGAAAGCATTAATTTTCCAGTTGCTGCAATAATTGATGATAATAGAATAACAAAATTTATTCCCAATGAAAATGTGAATGAAAATGTTAAATTTTATAAGACTATATACCCAAGCATCTTTTTATTGAAGTTAGCTCCAGGCATGGAACCGGATGTGCTTGACTATATAGGCGAAAAATATGAAGGTGTTGTAATTGAAAGTTACGGTGTGGGAGGACTTCCTTTTTTAGATAAAAGAAATTTTTTAGAGAAGCTTGGAAGTTTAACTGAAAAAGGGAAAATAGTGGTGGTTGCAACTCAAGTAATGTTTGAAGGAAGTGACATGGGAGTGTATGAAGTTGGAGTTAAGGTACTAAAAGAACTTAAAGTACTTCAAGCCAATGACATGACAATTGAGGCAGTCATAACTAAACTTATGTGGATTATGGCACAAACAAGGGATTTTAATGAAGTAAAGGATAAGTTTTATACAAGAATAAATGAGGATTCACTATATTAACTTAAGAGGTAACGATGAAGAAAATTGACATGCACATGCATACCTGTGCTTCTGATGGAACATGGGATGTATTTGAATTAAAAGAACAGTTAATAAAAAATAAAATTAACATATTTTCTATAACAGATCATGACTGCGTAGAAAATGTGAAAAAAATTCAGGAAATAATTGTTCCAAATGATAATTTGTTATTTATACCAGGAACAGAATTGTCCACAGAATACCAAGGGAGAGAGTATCATTTGACTTTGTACAATTATGATATAGAAAACCAGGATTTGTTGAACTTGCTGAACTGGAATAATGAAAGCAAGCTAAATTCTAACAAAGAATACATTAGGACAATTGCAGCTGAAAAGTATGAAAATATAAGTGTTGAAGACTATGAAAAATATGAATACGACAGAAAAAGAGGAGGCTGGAAATCAGCTAACTACATGATTGACAAAGGAATACACAAAGATGTGGTCAGTCATTTGAGAGAAGTAGGAAAATCCGGATTAAAAGCAATGCTAAAAAATCCTGAAGAAGTAATAAAAATTGCTAGGAAAAGTGGAGGAAAAATATTTCTTGCCCATCCATCATATCACTACATTAATTATCGTATGCCAGAAAATGAATTGAAGGCTTGGCTTGAACTTGGCATAGATGGAGTAGAATGCTTTTCACCATACAACAGAGATTCAACAAAATATTACAAAGATTTTTGCGTTAAAAATGACTTGATGATTTCGGGAGGTTCAGACTGTCACGGAAACTTTATACCAAGCAGGAAGCTTGGAGTTCCACACACTGAGTTAAGCGATTTAATACTTAAGGATTTACTTAATTAGAAAAAGGGGAAAACTATGTTTAATGATAAAATAGTTGCTGCTATTGTTGTTGCAGCAGGCAATGGCACAAGGATGGGCACAGAACTGCCAAAGCAGTACTTGTCAATAGCGGGGAAAACCATACTTGAAACAACTTTGTACAAATTTGAAAAAAGCAATGAAATCGATGAAATTATACTTGTAGTAAACAAGGATGATTTAGAGTTTGTTGAAACTGAAATTGCAGATTCTTTTAATAAAATAACTCATATAGTAGTAGGGGGAGCCACAAGAACAGAATCGGTTTTTGAAGGTATAAAAGCAGTTAGAGATGACTGCCATATATTGCTCATTCATGACGGTGTAAGACCATTTGTATCCTACAATTTAATAAGCACGTGCATAGAGAACGCCAATATTTACAAAGCTTGCATACCAGCCATAGATGTTGTTGATACAATAAAAGAAGTATCTGAAGAAGGTTTTGTAAATAAAACATTGGACAGAACAAAGTTGAAATCTGTTCAGACCCCGCAGGCATTTGATTTTAATATTATTAGAGAGTGTTATTATAATGCAATGAGTGATGATAACATATTTACAGATGATGCATCCATAGTTGAATATTACGGCTACAAAATAAAAATAATTGAAGGCCTAGCAAGAAATATAAAAATAACAACACCCCTGGATTTGAGGGTTGCAGAAATATTGGCAAGCATTTATTAAAGGAGAAAACATGAGAATTGGAATTGGGTATGACGTTCATGCTTTAGTAGAAAATAGAAAACTTATTATAGGTGGAGTGAACATTCCTTATGAAAAGGGTCTAGATGGTCATTCAGACGCGGATGTTTTAATACATGCTATTATGGACAGCTTGCTAGGAGCTATGGGCCTAGGGGATATAGGCGGCCTGTTCCCAGATGGGGATTATAAGTACAAGGATGCTAACAGCAGAATACTTTTAAAAGAAGTATATAATTTAATGAAAAACAATAACTATAAAATAGGAAATGTGGATGCTGTAATAATTGCACAAAAACCTAGAATGATAACATATATTGAAGAAATGAAAACATACATAGCCCAAGACTTGGAAACTGATGCATCCAATATAAATTTAAA
>JBGUET010000375.1:0-2619 GCA_041821225.1 Sedimentibacter sp. | reverse complement strand
CAGTAACTTTAAAAAAAGGCGAAGGAAGAACCTTAAACTCTGGGGGAGCCTGGGTTTTTGATAATGAAATTGATAAAATAAATGGTGAATTTACAAATGGGGATTTAGTAATTGTTGAAGCTTTTAACGGATATTTTTTAGGTACAGGATTTATAAATATAAATTCTAAAATAAGAATAAGAATAATGAGCCGCAAAAAAGATCAAATTATTGATGATGATTTTATTGAACAGCGTGTGAGAGATTGCGTAAATTACAGAAAAAATATAATTGATATGTCAAGTTGTCGATTGGTGTTTGGAGAAGCAGACTTTTTGCCAGGAATTGTAGTAGACAAATATGCGGATATTCTAGTAGTTCAATCCCTTGCACTTGGAATAGACAGATTTAAGCTAAAAATAATCGAAATGCTTAAAAAAGTACTTGAAGAAGAAGGTATGCATATACGAGGCATTTATGAGAGAAGTGATGCAAAGGTTAGACTTAAGGAAGGTATGGAACTAGTAAAAGGATTTATTGGTGAGCCTTTTGATACAAAAGTTCAAATAATAGAAAATGGTGTGAAATATTTTGTTGATGTGGAACAAGGTCAAAAGACCGGGTTTTTCCTTGACCAAAAAATGAATCGTGTAGCTATAAGACCTCTATGCAAAGGTGCAAAAGTTTTAGACTGCTTTACACACACAGGTTCTTTTGCATTAAATGCTGGTTTTGCTGGAGCTAAAAGCGTGCTTGGTGTAGATGCATCTCAACTTGCCATAGATGAAGCCAATGAAAATGCAATGCTCAATGGATTAGAAGATACTGTGAAATTTCAAGTGGCTGATGTATTTGACTTGCTTCCAGAACTTGAGTTAAATGGTGAACAGTATGATGTAGTGGTGTTGGACCCTCCTGCATTTACAAAATCAAGAGAGTCAGTTAAAAAAGCAATAAAGGGTTATAAGGAAATTAATATGCGTGGAATGAATTTGGTAAAGGACGGAGGATACTTGGTTACATGTTCTTGTTCACATTTCTTGACACCTGAGTTGTTTGAAAGTACAATTGCCCTTGCAGCAAAAGATGGGAAAAAACGACTTAGACAAGTTGAATATCGTACACAGTCTGCAGACCACCCTATTCTTTGGGCTGCGGAAGAATCTTATTACTTGAAATTTTATATATTCCAGGTATGTGAAGAAAAGTAAACTAGAAAACTCTTTTTAGGTTATGGTCAGTAAAATAGATATGATTAACGTAGAATTTTCAGAGATATATTTAACATAATCAGTTGAAAAAAATAATATATGGTAGGTTCTAATAAAATTACAATTTTTAAGCTTTATCATACATTATTTTTTTTATATCTTGATTTTTCTGCCAAGGTGGATTATAATAACGAATGGCGTTATTTATGCGGGTGTAGCTTAGTGGTAGAGTTCCGGCTTCCCAAGCCGGATGTGTGGGTTCGATTCCCATCACCCGCTCCAATTAAGGCTTGCGCCTAAGAAAATAAAAAATTGTTATTAATCTAAAAGCACCAACTTATTCAGTTGGTGCTTTTGCTATTTTAGGAAAGTTGTTATTTTACCAGTGTAATATAATGAAAGTCTGTGTAATGCTCTTGTGCAGGCAATATATAAAAGTTTCTTGTCATAAATAGTTTTATAATTATTGTTGTCAGTTCCATAGACCATAACCGCATCAAATTCAAGACCTTTTGCAAGGTAAACAGGAAGGATTATCACTCCAGTTAAGCTTTGTTCGGCTAAATAATCAACGAGTTTTACCTTGATTTTTCCACTCAATCTAAAATACAAGTCTGAAGCTTCTTTTCTATTTTTGCATATAATGGCAATTGAGTTAAAGCCTTGAGCGTTGTATTTTTCTATATCTTGAATCAAAGTTTCATCAAGGGCAGTAAGATTTTTGCAACGAAAGGATTTAGGAGCTTCTTCATTTCTTTTGAAGTATTCAGTATATGTTCCTTCTTCAAGAAGTTTTTCGCTGAATTTACTTATTTCATAAGAACTTCTATAGCTTTTGTTCAAAAATATTTTGCTGCTTTTTTCAAAATCAAAAATATTAATTATATCATCATAAATAGATATATCACTTTTCTTTTCCACTGATTGGTTAACATCTCCAACCACTGTAAATCTAGCATCTTTAAATAAATTTTTCAATATAAAATAATGCATAGGATAATAATCCTGAGCTTCGTCAACTACAACCTGTTTTATGCCCCCAAATAAGTCGCAACCTTCTGCCTTGATTTTTAAATACATAAGGCCAATGCCATCTGCATATGGAATATTATATGGGTCTAATAATTCTGTATTAGTATAGTCAATAATATCATCAATATTTTCAGGCATGTTCAAACCTTTTGTTATGGTTTGAAATACTTTTTTATCACTAAACATTAACTTATAAAGTTCATAGCTATCAAACTCAGTAAATTTGTGTAAATTTTCAATAAAGGCTGTAGTTTCCTTTGCTGCAAGCACGCGAGTAAAGGATTTAGCTTCAAATTCATGGAGTTTCATAGTATTTACAGCAACTTCAATTTTACTGCGACGTAAAGTTTTTTTAGCATGCACTTTATCCATGATTCTATTTTCAATAATCTTTAAT
>JBGUET010000374.1:0-2621 GCA_041821225.1 Sedimentibacter sp. | reverse complement strand
ACGTAGCAGTTAAAAACTGCTACGTAATAAAGTCTAACTTATTGGGGTCACATCATTCGTCTATGGGTGTGTTTTTTATTTTCTTAAACCTTTTCAATTGTTTGTGTTGATTGTTTTTCTATAATATCTTTAACTACTTCCCCGGCAATAATAAGTCCTGCTACAGAGGGAACAAATGACACGCTTCCTGGTGTTGCTCTTCTTGATTTACTTTCGCTTACGATTCCACTTAAGAATACACTATCACTATTACATGTTGTTTCTTCATTGTACAAAGGAGTTATTGGTATTTCCTTTGAATATACAACCTTTAACTTTTTTATTCCCCGTTTTTTAAGTTCATGACGCATTACCTTAGCTAATGGGTCCATAGATGTTTTATAAATATCAGAAACTTCAAACTTTGTTGGGTCTAACTTATTGCCTGCCCCCATGCTGCTCATAATCGGTACGTTAGCTGTGTTCGCTCTCATTATTAATTCAATTTTCGCTGTTACTGTATCTATGGCATCCACAACATAATCATAAATGGACAAATCATATTTGTCTGCATTGTCTGGCATATAAAAGCAATCATATGTTACGACTTTAACCTCTGGATTAATATCTAATATTCTTTCAGCCATAACTTCCACTTTTTTTCTTCCAATACTTTTTCTAGTAGCAATTAGCTGTCTATTAATATTAGTAAGGCATACCTCATCATTGTCAAAAAGTGCAAAACTTCCTATTCCGCATCTGACCAAAGCTTCTACAACATATGAACCCACTCCTCCAATACCAAAAATCGCTACTGTGGAATTTTTTAATTTTTCCATTGATTCTTCACCAAGTAGAAGTTGAGTCCTTGAAAATTCGTTTAACATATTATCCTTTCTTGCATATGCATGATTTATTAGTTTCGCTTTTATCTTTTATTCCCAATTTTTGCATACATCAATCCACATATTACTTTTAGACATTTTTTCTAACTCGTCTAGCGTTAACTCAATAGCTGAATTACTACTTCCACAAGCAGGAAACATAGTTTCAAATCTCTTCATGGAATTATCAAGATAAACTTTTACATTTTCTGGAAGTGCAAATGGACATACACCACCTACAGCATGACCTGTGAACTTTACTGTATCTTCATGGGCAAGCATCTTTGCCTTAAATCCAAATTGTTCCTTAAATTTCTTGTTGTCTATCTTCGCATCTCCTGCCACAACAATAACCATTGCATCAACACCATTATAAAATGTCAGAGACTTTGCTATTCTTGCTTGTTCTGTTCCCAACGTACTAGCTGCTAATTCTACAGTGGCTGTAGACTCTCCCATTTCAAGTATATCCTTATCCTTGTTAAATTGTTTTAAATATTCTCTTACTACTTCCACAGACATTTATAGTCCTCCTATATTAGAAAATAAATCAAAAATCTCTACGATGAGATTGCTTTACTTAGACCGTCTCCTCATCTAACAATTACTGCTATTACTTTATACCAAGTGAATTTAATTTTCAACTATAAATTACAATAATTTTTTCATTGCATAAAAAATAACATATGTAGTATGTACAGTATTCTAATCTTAATTAAATCAGTATAATATGTAAAATTTTGTATTTTTTTTATCAAATGTTTGAGAAACTCTATGTAATTTAAAGTTTTTATAAATTATATAATATTATTTCAAAAAACGACTTGTGTGCTAAAAATCAGATTCACAAAATTTTTCTTTAACTACTCTGTTAAACAAAGATATTTAATGATAATATTTTGACACAATTAGCTAAAATGTTTTCTAACAAGTTGTCTCAATTGATATTCATTGCAAATATAAGAAAATAATCCATTAATAAATGTATTAAAATAAAGTGTCTACCACATAAAACTAGATATAACTGGCGAAAAATAGGGCTATGTTAAGAAAACGACACTTATGTTATTTTATTGACAAATAAATAACACAATAGCCTCAAATAACATCAATATACATTGTTGAAAGAATATTGCATTCGTTATAAAATATACAAGGTGTTCACGGTAGTTCATATGTTTATTTTTTAACTTATCGAATGTTAAATGACATCTTGTCGTTTACAATAAAATTTAGGAGGACTAATTATGTTTAAAAAGTTTACTAACGGATGTGTATATGTTATGAACAGATACCTTCCAGATGCATTCATCTTCGCCATCGTTCTTACAATCATTACTTTTATTGGTGGTATAGCCTTAACAGGACAAACACCATTTCAAATGATTCTTAACTGGGCTGGGCCAAAAGGGTTTTTCGGATTACTTTCCTTCACAATGCAGATGGTATTAGTGCTTGTACTTGGTAGTGCAATGGCACAAGCTAAAGTTTTTAAAAATTTACTCAAAAAAATAGCTAAAACTGCCAAAACACCTGCAAAAGGAATTATGATAACTGCTTTTGTATCAGTAGTAGCATGCTGGATTAACTGGGGTTTTGGTTTAGTAATTGGCGCATTGCTAGCAAGAGAAATAGCTAAAGAAGTAAAGGGAATTGATTACAGACTGCTTATAGCAACTGCTTATTCGGGTTTCGTTGTATGGCATGGTGGTATATCAGGATCTATTCCATTGCAAGTAGCTAATGCAGGTGCTCTTG
>JBGUET010000373.1:0-2621 GCA_041821225.1 Sedimentibacter sp. | reverse complement strand
ACTTTTCAATAATCAAACAGAAGGGTTTGTGCTTACGCACAAACCCTTCTATTTATATTATTTTTAAATTTATTTAATTTTATTCATGTTTTTTCTTCTATCAATTTCTGCTAAATATCTTTTTCTTACACGAATATTATCTGGTGTTACTTCCACAAGTTCATCATCATTTATAAATTCCAACGCTAATTCCAATGTCATAATTCTAGGTGGTGAAAGCTTTATGGAATCATCAGCCCCAGAAGACCTTGTGTTTGATTGCTTCTTAACCTTGCATGGGTTTACTGTAATATCCTCATTACGTGCGTTCATGCCTATGATCATGCCTGCATACACCTTTTCACCTGGACTAACAAACAGTGTTCCCCTGCTTTCAAGAGTGTTCAATGAATAAGCTATTGCATCACCTTGATCGCTAGATATTAAAGCACCATTGGCTCTTTGAGGTATTTCTCCTCTGTATTTTTCATAGTGATCAAAGCTTCTTACCATTGTTCCTTCGCCTCTTGTATCGTTAATAAGTTCAGTACGATAACCTAGAAGCCCTCTTGTTGGAACCATGTATTCTATCTTTACATAATTTCCGTCTGGAGTCATGGAATTCAACATTCCCTTTCTCACATTAAGTCTTGAAATTACCGAACCTGAATAATTTTCTGGAACATTAATTATTACTTTTTCAATAGGCTCTTTAACTACGCCATCTTCCTTGTGAAGTATTACTTCAGGTTTTGAAACCGCAACTTCATAACCTTCTCTTCTCATGTTTTCAAGAAGAATTGATAAGTGTAGCTCTCCTCTTCCAGAAACCTTATATCCATCTAGCGCGCCTTCTAAATTTTCAACTCTCAAACCAACATTAACTTCCAATTCTTTTTCGAGTCTTGCTTTTAAGTGCCTTGTTGTAACATATTTTCCAGACAAACCAACAAATGGCGATGTATTGATTAAAAAGTTCATAGACAAAGTTGGCTCTTCTATTTTAATTGTATCCATTGGAACAACTTTACCTTCTGTACAAATAGTATCACCAATAGAAATATTTGGAATTCCTGAAACAACAATTATATCACCACTGAAAGCTTCTTTGACAATTGTTCTTTTAAGGCCTTCATATACAAATATGCTAGATATTTTTTGCTTTTCAATTGTACCATCATGTTTTGAAACTGACACGGTCTGTCCTTCACGAATAGTACCTGCTGTTACTCTTCCTATTCCAAGTCTACCTATATAATCATCATAACCCAGTGATGATATTTGACACTGCAAGTTATCACTGTCTCTATCTGGATATGGTGAAACATGTTTTATTATTGTATCAAACAATGGAACAATATTTTCACTAGGCTGATCTAATTCATACTGTACAATTCCTTCTTTTGCAATTCCGTACAATATTGGAAATTCTAACTGTTCATCACTTGCATTCAATTCAACGAACAAATCAAATACCATATCAACAACTTCTTCGGCTCTATGATTTTTCTTGTCAATTTTGTTAATAAGCAAAATTGGTCTTATTCCAGCATCAAGGGATTTTTGCAATACAAAACGTGTTTGAGGCATAGGACCTTCAACAGAATCTACAAGCAATATAACTGTATCAACAGTCTTCATAATTCGCTCAACTTCTGATGAAAAATCAGCATGTCCAGGTGTATCAACAATATTTATTTTTATGTCATCGTGAATTACTGAGCAGTTCTTTGAATATATAGTTATTCCTCTCTCACGCTCAATATCGTTAGAATCCATTACACAATCAATTTTTTCTTGATTATCTCTAAAAACTCCGCTCTGTTGCAGAAAAGCATCAACTAACGTGGACTTGCCTGCATCAACATGAGCTATTACTGCTATGTTTATTATTTTATTTTTCATTATTTACCTTCCTATTTTTTTCCACAGATTAGTGTATCCTTTTTACTGACAATTTGCAAGTTCTTTTTATCAATATATATGATATTTTTACAATAATCTATAATAATATACAAACTGGGACGCATTATGCGTCCCTTTGCCTTAACAATTTAATTAAATTGTTTATTAATTCTCCATAAATTAACTGCATTTCCTAATGGTATTTTTTCATTTGCAATAAAATCCTTTTATTGACTATGTTAATCAACTAAAATAAAGTTCTAAAAACGAATTATTTATATGCATACTTTAGGATTTCTGTATACAATTTTTCCATCAATTATTGTCATTACAGTTTCATAATCTATGTCTAGCAATGGATTGCCTTTAAAAATAACAATATCTGCATCCTTACCAACCTTTAAACTTCCAACTCTATCATCTATTCCTACAATTTCAGCCGGATTAATAGTTATTGATTTCCATGCTTCTTCTTCAGATAATCCAGCCTTAACAGCCATTCCTGCGCACATGTTAATGTGCTGAATTGGGATAACATTAGAATCAGTTATTATTGCAATTTTAACACCCGCATCTACTAAAATCTTAGGCGTTTCAAAACTTTTGTTCTTAAGTTCATATTTTGTTCTAGAACCAAATGTAGGTCCTATTAAGCATGCCTTTTTTGCTTCTCCTAATTCTTTTGCAATTAAATGTCCTTCTGTACAATGATCTAAAGTCATTTTAAGGTTAAACTC
>JBGUET010000372.1:0-2636 GCA_041821225.1 Sedimentibacter sp. | reverse complement strand
GTGGCATAAAAAGGTGCATACCCATTGAATTAATAAAAAGAAATAAAAGCATCACACTAAAAGAAGGCGTAAAAAATCCTAATATAACAAGGCCAATAAATGATAGTATCTGTGCGATAAAGGCAACTTTCAAATCTCCCAGAAAACCTAGCAAACCAATTACTACCATACACAACAAACCAGGAAGCTCCCTTGGAAATTCTATAAATCCTCGCTGAACAGCCGTAACATGATAAACCTCTTTAAAATAGTTTGAATATAACGAATCGCTAAAACCACTTCCCAAAGATGTTACTGCAATTAAAACAAAAAACATTAGCATTTCTGGTTTCATTTTTAATATTCTTTTCAAAATCTTTTTTCTCCCTTACATTATGTCTATTAAATATGTAAAATTGTATCATGATGAAGATAATTATACAATACAAATAAGCATAACATTTGCACATTACTTAATAACTTAAATACTGGACTTGATACGGATACCACCCTTAGAGCATATAAATGCACACTTTCCACAATCAACACACACACTTTCAGCCATTGTTACTGCGTTTTTAGGAGCAACAAAGGTAGCCCCATCACGAGTGACAATTTTCAAGGCATTGACTGGGCAAGTCTCTACACATTCGCCGCAAAGTATACACTTGTTAGGATCAAGAACAATTCTATCGGAACTATTGTCAATTGGAAGTGTCTGTTCATATTTGGAGTTGTAATACCTCTCCTCTATTATACAGTTTTTATTTTTAGGTGAGTAGACAAAGTAAATGCAACTTTGTCAGAGTAAATAGTGTAGAGTTGCATTTAATCGTTCAAATTAGAGGTAAAAAGGTTTAAAAATATTCAAAAGCATGTCATATTTAACAAATAAAGTAACAATTGGTATTTTTATCTACAAAAAAGGGTACACTAATATTAGGGTCACAAAAATCTGGTTTTTCGGTCAGAGTAAATTCGCCCCCTAAAATGGATGTTCAGTTAGCTGTGTCTTGCGTAGTAAATTTAGTTAAATTACTTTTTTAGTAATGCTGGTTTAAGTAATATCTCATTTGCTGCGATATTTTTAATTCCCAGCTTTTCAAGAACATCGGATCCGTAGAGAAAGCGGAATATGTCAAAAGGCGACTTATCGTTTAGCTTTCCTCTGGAATAAGAGTTGATGTGGGACATCATTAGTGAGATGTCGTTTTGTGTAAGCTCATCAAAAGATTTGCCTTTAGGCAATATCTTCCTTATGAACTCATGATTCAACTCTACATTAGGCTTTTGGAATGGTGCGCAAGGATCGCAGTAAAATAACTTTGTTCTTTGATTACCCTGTGCATCATATTCCAATGCTATAGGATTTGAAAACTCTGAGCCGTTGTCGGTAATGGTTACAGGATACAAGGCCTTAAAGCTGTCTACACCTATTGAGTCATATATTAGATTAAAAATATCAATCACTGACTGTGAAGTATTTCTATCTCTAATAAAAGCTAACATTAAATCGCAGGATTTAAACATCATAGTTAGCAAAACTTTGCCTCCGACTCTTCCTATGACAGAGTCCATCTCCACGACCGAAACTTCTGATGTTTCCATAAAAGATAAAAATTCAGCATATGTGCGTCCGAGTCGGCAGCTTTTGTCAACCTTGTGTTCAACTGGCTTAGATTTTCGTGGTTTTGTCCGACAAATACGAGGCATATCAATATTTCTAGCCTTAAGAAGCCCACCTGATATATAACGGTAAATAGATTTTTCGCTAACCTCAAATTGATCAAGGTTATTAGAAATAATATGATGGACTGACTGACCACGCTTAACAAGAGGGCTAACAATTTCATCAATTGCTAATAGTCCATCCTCGGTTATATTTGCACCAATACGAGACTCTACAAGCATTTCACGATAGGAATCGTGAGCTTTACGGTGAAGATAATATTTTTTCTTTAGTACGCACTGATATTCTTCCATGCAGCCATTGCAGACATATGGTGGTTCATAGAGCTTGTAACAGGGTTCTTCTTGGTAATCTTCACATAATTCGTTGCAAAGACTACAAGAAGCGCATCGTCTTGTACAGTTCGGCTTATCACTGCAAAGATAATGTTTTTGGCAACTATTGCGTTTTATGCACCTATTATGAATACGATAAAGGGCATACTTGTCGCTAACAACAGCCCGAGAACGAATTTCTCTTGAAATAGTTGATGCGCTTTTTTCAAGCTTGATGCCAATCTGTTTGATTGATACTCCGTCCTTTAGATATTGTTCAATTTGTAGACGTTCAAGATCAGTTAAATGCTTGTTTTTAGCCATGACAATTCCTCCTTTTTCCTTTCTACGCAAGACATATGACTATGTTGATGTCATATAGATAGCATTGCCCAAAGAAGAAATTTTTGTCATACTAAATGCAACTAATCCCCCATGGGGGATTAAACCATTAGAGATTATTAATATTATTGTCACAATTTGTAAAACTTAATGCAACCTCCAGCTTTGTAAGATTAAATGCAACTACCTTAGTTGGATAGGGTTGCATTTAAGTTGTCAACCTAGCAATAATTAATAATAACAAAAAAAAAAAAGTTTTGCTTGATATTATATAAACAATCAGTATATAATGAAACGGGTTAAAAAAATAT
>JBGUET010000371.1:0-2652 GCA_041821225.1 Sedimentibacter sp. | reverse complement strand
TTGTGTTTTATTTGCGGGAGGGTACGAGACCCTCCCCTACGTTTCGCGAATGACTGGTTTAATTTGAAATTCTAATGTTCAAGACACAGATTCGCGAATGAGCTAGTTTGTTTGTGTTTTATTTGCGGGAGGGTACGAGACCCTCCCCTACGTTTCGCGAATGACTGGTTTAATTTGAAATTCTAATGTTCAAGACACAGATTCGCGAATGAGCTAGTTTGTTTGTGTTTTATTTGCGGGAGGGTACGAGACCCTCCCCTACGTTTCGCGAATGACTCGTTTAATTTGAAATTCTAATGTTCAAGACACGGATTCGCGAATGAGCTAGTTTGTTTGTATTTTATTTGTGGGAGGGCACGAGGCCCTCCCCTACGTTTCGCGAATGACTGGTTTAATTCGAAATTCAAATATTCAGGGTACGAGGCCCTCCCGTTGGTTCGCACGATTCACCATTATTGGTTGAAATTACTAGTTGAATTCTACATTAAATGCATTTATTTGTGCTGGGTAACTTTCCATTATACTTCCGTCGTAGGTTATTTTTACTGAACTGTTTTGTTTGAACTCGGATAAATCCTTCAATACTGCTCCGTCTTGCGGAACTCTAACTATAATCTTATCACTTGATTTCAATTCATCTTCCCCTTGATCTGGTTCCACTAACAGCGATGTTTTATTGTTTTCTAATACAGTTGCTGAAAATGATACCGCATCAAGGCTACCGTCATTTGCTTTGTCGTTTTCTATAAGCCTATGTACATTGAATATAACAATTGCTGAACATAATACTAATCCTATCATAAATAAAATCGATTTTTTACTCATAAATACCTCCATAATTATATGACGCAAGCAGTTCTGTTAAAGTTCTCGAATTTTAAGAACCAGCGAGAACACTTACAACTATATTTACTACATTATTTGAAATTCCCCAGTCCGTTTCTTATTGAATTGATTACTGCTTCTTCTAAATCAATTCTATAATTTCTTGAAACGGTTTTTCCCATTTTGGATAAGTCGTAATCTTGCCCATTCCAAAGAACCGCAAGCTTTATCCTCGGGTAATTATTTATTGAGGCAAACATATTGTCATACCAAAGGCTTTTCTCGCCTCCTGTTGACGCACAGCTGAATTCAGTAATCATCATAGGTTGCTTAAACCTTTTAGCATAGTCAAAATAAAAGTGATCATAGGCCTCAGAAAAACTTCTCCAGGTTTCACCATTATAGTAATTTCCTGTGTTGTATGCTGTTAGGCCAACAACATCTACGTACTCATTTCCAGGATAATAGCACAAATAATTGTTGTATGAAAAATCAGGGAAGGATAATTCGTTTGGATTCCATATGAAAATCAGATTATCCACACCTTTTTCCTTGAACCTGTCATATATGTATCTCCAGCAAGCAATGAATAAGTCTGTATCTTTTCCTACTCTGTGAGCTGAGTACCAAACCCATTCTCCATTCATTTCATTGTTAAGTCTAAACAAAACAGGAAAATCATATTCATTGAACCCTAGTGCTAATTTATCTAAATAATCATCATATTTACCTTCTAATATGTCCAGTGTTATGTCTTTTTCCTTACCATCTAATACGTCGGAAGTGTACAATGTATACTCCACAACTTTTCCATGCTCTTTAGCCTGGTTCATGTAATCGGTTTTATATGGCAATGAAAAATTATTGTAAAGTAAAATTACTGGGAAATTATAACTTAGCTTTTGCTCCAATTGAATTAATTTGTATGAATATGGAGGAAATGTTGGTTCAAATATTCCAAAATTTACTTTTTCATTGTTTAAAAAATATTTGTTGTAAAATTCCTGCGTCTTTATATCAAAATTTTTATTAACAGGTTCAAATACTTTGTCTGCTTTCATTTCTCCAGACTTTTCTATTAGTTTAAAGCTTGGCATAATATAATCAATGTAAATTGGTTCTGATGATTTCATAAATACTGTTACTAATTCTTTAGAAGATCTTATAAAGGTAATTGTTGCATAATAGTTTAAGTCTGGTTCATCTCTGTCTAGTTTTCTTCTTTCATATAATGTAATACATCCATTTAATCCATTAAAGTCATGATTATATTCATTAGTTATTCTAAATTCAGGATTTTTTAATATTCCTTTATTACTATAGTTTAAATACGTGGCGCTTGAATTTAATGTATTGAAGAAATTGTCATACATTACTTCAACCACAAGTTTTTCTGATTCAAATCTGCTCTTTACATTGACAATTTCCTCATTTAATTCTAAATTATGGAGTAGAACTATTTCGTATCCATAAGGATTGTTTGTGTATTTATTATAAGCTGAAGAATATGCTTCTATATTTGTAGCATCATTCATTTCATACCCATATGCAAAATTTATTGAAAAAGTGAAAATTATAACTACAACTGCTATAAATGTTTTTTTGAATTTCATGTGTGCTCCTAAATTTATAGTTTTTCTTTTTTAATATCATAATTTTAACAAACATAATAATGGGTGTCAATTGAATTCAGCAAAACTAGCACTAATGTACCAAATACTTTAGTGTTTTCCTTTGAAAAAATCGATTGTTATAAAATGTTTATTATGCTATAATGCGAATTATGAATTAAGGAGGACTAATATGGTTACTTTAGACACATTCAAG
>JBGUET010000370.1:0-2663 GCA_041821225.1 Sedimentibacter sp. | reverse complement strand
TGCAATTATACACAATGATTATTCTAATGGAATACCTCCGGTTTTTGAAATATTTACAGATAAATTTGTTATTACATCATCAGGAGGCTTACCGCAAGAATTAAGTCAAGAAGAATTTTTTGAAGGCATTTCAGCTCCAAGGAACAAAGAACTTATGAGAGTTTTTAAAGATGTTAAGTTAGTTGAACAACTTGGTTCCGGCGTTCAGAGAATATTGAAAAAATATGATCGAAGTATATTTAAGTTTAGCCCTAATTTTTTAAAAGTTAATTTCCCTATAAAGAATGTCGGTGAGAATGTCGGTGAGAATGTCGGTGAGAATGTCGGTGTAAAAACAATAAAACTTAATAAGACACAAGAAAACATTATTAGACTTATTAATCAAGATAAATATATCACTCAGGCAGAGATAAGTGAAAAATTGAACAAAACTATTAGGACAATAGAAAGAAATATGAAAAAGCTTCAAGAAGAAAATCTTATTGTCCGAGTTGGTTCGGATACAGCTGGTTATTGGAATGTTAGAGATTGAAACTAGCCGCGATGGAGAATTAGATGAAAACTCAACTTGTAAGGAATCCTTACAAGTTCGACAGGACCAGACCGAGCCTGTCACTTAAGTTAATTGATTTTCAAAACTGATGATATTGCTTCTGCATATGCTGACATTTCTAAGGCAAAAGTGCAAAATGGGGTAGACAGCGAAGCGTGGAGTAGATTATAGAGAATAGATTTTAACAACAATTTAAGGAGGAATAATAAATGTCGTTTATTATCACAGTACATGTTGGCGAAGGTATAGTTATGGCAAGTGATAGCAGGATTACCTATTCAAGAACTGAGAATATTTCAAATACAGTAATCAGAAATTTTGGAGTTCATAGTACAAATACAACAGACAAAACTTTCATGTGTCTAAATAGATGTGGCATATCTACATGTGGTGAGGCTTCGATAAATGGACAACCTATAACAGGGTTTATTCAATCATTTATACGGGAAAATGTACTTGAAGAAACAAATGTTTCGGAAATTCCACATTTATTGATTGATTATTTTAATAGTTTTAATCCAGTTCCTAAAACAAATTTTAATGTAGCCGGGTATATGAAAATAAATGATCACATGGAACAGAAAATGTATAAGGTAAATATTTTTTCGAAAAAGATTGAAGATATTGCTACTAATAGCCAAGGAGCTAGTTGGGATGGTGAAACATTGACATTAACTAAGCTACTTAAACCTACATTTTTAAAAGAAAAAGATGATAAGTATATAGAACTACCAAACTATGAGATCCCATGGAATTTTTTCACTTTACAAGATGCAATTAATTTTGCAAAATTTTCTGTTGATGTTACCATTAATACAATGCATTATCAAAATGTTGTTGAAACAGTTGGTGGACCTATAGATATATTAGTAATAAAACCAGATGAAACTTTTTGGATTCAAAATAAGGAACTGCATGCATAGGTGATAATCCTTTCACGAACACTTTTTCCCTAATATTCTGCATACCACCATCGGGCTCAATATCCATGAAAAGCTTGAGAAATTGATGGTGTTTATAGAAACTTTTAATCTTATTGGGCTAGGAAAAGTTTCCGACTTTTTCGGTTACTTAAGGTAATAAGTTATTGAAGTAATTTTATTTCAAGGAACATAGTTGAAAATGAATTTAAGAAGTGCTATAATTTATTCATATGCAAGCGCTAACCTACGCTAAGTTTATAAATACAGTACTTAATTAATTATTTTCATTAAGGAGAATAATGGGATGAAACATAATGTTGAAGAATTTATGGATAATACTCAATCATTAAACCTCGTCGTTTTGGTCAACTTAACTTAATAAATTATTGAATATTCTGATAATTTAAAGTGTACATCATTATATATTAATGATTTGATTTAGAGAAAAGTTACAGTTAAGATAGAATACATATATAGTTTGACATCTAAAATGGGCATGAATTTGATTTAATAAGATTTAAGGATTGCTTATAGTGCATGCTACATGAGATTTTATTGCTTAAATAATGAAGAAACCAATAAATAAATAAATAAATAATGACAAAGGGGAAAAATGTTATGAGTTGGGATAGAATAGAAACATATAAATCGGATGCATATGGCGCTAGGTCTTTTGATAAAAAACTATTGGATGATTGGCTTGAAGGGAAGAATATTACAAGATGGGTTAGCGGAGGTGAACATGACGTTCCAAAATTCCTAAGAACAGGAAGAAGTAATATTGGATTTCCAAATCACAATGTTAATAAACCGCCTTATCTTGACCATGTGGCATATTTTAAAGAAACAAATCCTCTAAAGGTTTGGCTTGTATATCATCCGTATAAAGATATTGAATCTATTAAAGACGAAATAGAAGAGTGGACAATTTTGCATGATTTAAAAGTCAATTTTTATGATAGTGGTAAAAGTTGGTATAATAAAAATAATACTTCGATGATAGTCATAACGACTAAGTAATGTCGATAACTTAAATAGATAAGTTATTTAAATGTGTTAAAGGTACTTGAATTATGATAGTGATGATAGCTTGTACAAGCTTTTGTACAAAATATCCGTTTTGCGACATAAATTCATTTTAAAAAAGCGGATACTTAATATTGAAATTTAAACCTGAAAAACAACAG
>JBGUET010000369.1:0-2672 GCA_041821225.1 Sedimentibacter sp. | reverse complement strand
GCTTGTAGTAGAAATGACAAGTGGAAAAACTGAAATCTCTATTGGACAGGCCGATTATTATTCTATAAAGGATGGGACAATAATTTAATAAAAATAATGCATAAATTTATGCAAAATATTTGTATTATTAAAAATTATATGGTAAAATACGTTGTTATATTAAATGATTAGAATAGCAGGGAGGAAATATGTCAGGTCATTCAAAATGGAAAACTATAAAAAATAAAAAAGGTAAGGCAGATGCACAAAGAGGTAAGATCTTTACTAAGTTGGCTAGATACATTACAGTAGCTGTAAGAGAGGGTGGCCCGGATCAGAATTACAATGCATCATTGGCTACGGCAATAGAAAAGGCTAAATCACAAAATATGCCTAATGACAATATAGACAGAGCAATTAAAACCGGATTAGCTGCAGCATCAGGTGAAAATTTTGAAACAATTACTTATGAAGGCTACGGCCCAAGCGGAACAGCATTTATGGTTCAATGCTTGACAGACAATAAAAACAGAACAGCTGCTGACGTGAGACATTGCTTTTCAAAGAATAATGGAAATCTTGGAACAACAGGCTGTGTGGGTTATTTGTTTAGTAGAAAAGGAGTTATTTCAATTGAGTTAAGTGACCTTATAGATGAAGAAGCTCTCATGATGCAAGCTTTAGAAGCAGGAGCTGAAGATTTTGAAACAGAAGATGACAGCTATGAAATTACTACAGCACCTGAAGATTTCATTAATGTATTGCGAAATTTGAAAGAAGCTGGATATGCAAACATTAAAGGTGATATTATATACATCCCTGCAACTAATGTTAAAGTAGAAGATGAAGACAATATAAAATATCTTGAAAGATTAATTGAAGCATTAGACGACTGTGATGATGTGCAAGAAGTTTATCACAACTGGGATGAACCAGAAGAAGAGGAAGAAGAATAGTCTTTTATGGCATGAAGCATTAAAATACAAACTAGCTAAAAAATTAATATGTACGATATACCTCCACATAAATTATGGTGTTTACACTATATTATGTGGAGGGTTTTTTATAAAATTGCGTGAGTGCACATTTCTAATAATTCGTCATTAATTATTGCCGCTTCATTTTGATTTACTAGACTATACAAATAATCACCTGCATAAATTCTAGTGTTACCGTTAGGAATAATTTCTTTTTCTCCTCGTCGTATACTTACCAGAAGGCAACTAGAAGGAAGTTTTAACTCCTTAACTGCTTTACCATCCATTTTACAATCTAAGCAAACACTAACTTCTAGTAGGCTTTTATTTATACTTTCATTTGTAGATTCCTGTTTACCAATATTTTTTAATAATCTCTCTAACAATGATTCATAAATAGGTTCTGATTTTAATAAACTTGCAGTAGTATATGCCACTAGAGATATAATACTTATAGATAACAAATTAGAAAACGAGCCAGTCATTTCTGTAACCAAAATACTTCCGGTAATAGGAGCCCTAACAATAGCTGCAAAATAACCTGCCATAGCAAGCATTATAAAGCTATTAATAAATTCTGGGTTAAAACCAAAGTAATCAGCTAAAATATTTCCATAAATTGCTCCAGTCAATGATCCTAGAACTAGCAGTGGAAAAAATATTCCTCCTGGTGCTCCAGAGCCATAGCTAAGCATTGAAAAGACAAACTTAACAATCAAAATCATAAATAACATTTTAAGTGTATAATCGCCATTAGTTAAAGATTCTATAAGAGAATGTCCTCCCCCAAGAACTTCAGGGAATGTAAAAACTAAAACTCCTGCAATTAAAAAAGGAATCATTGGTCTAAACTCTACGGGAAGCCATTTCTGTTTTATATATGCATCTTGAGTTTTCAGTAAAGAATAATTATAAAATGCACCAAAAACACCTACAATAATTCCTAGCAAAACAATGAAGCCGTATGAATTCAACTCTATAGGCACAATGTTTGTGAAATTAAAAATAGGCTTTAAGCCAAAGTACTGTTTTGTAATAAAATCAGCCATTAATGCTGCAGACATTGCAGGAAGTAATATTAATGGAGAAAAATGCTTATGTACTTCTTCAAGCACAAACATAATTCCTGCTAAAGGAGCATTAAATGCAGCAGCCAGCCCCGCAGCAGCGCCACAAGTAATTAAATATTTCTCTTCAATATGATTCTTCTTAAAAGCTCTACTAACTCCTTTTCCTACAGCAGCTCCTAGTTGTATGGATGGGCCTTCCCTTCCAAGAGATAGACCTGCTCCTATAGAAATAACTCCACCAATAAATTTTCTTATAAGTAATGGTAACCAATCCATATTAATTTTTCTAAGTAGTACACCTTCAACTTGTGGAATTCCACTTCCACTTATTAACGGGTCTTTCTTAATTAATCGCCCAACTATATATGATAATACTATTAAAATAAAAAACCACATTGGAATAAGTATAATTTTATCAATGTCAAGATTTACAAAATATTTTCTTAATTCCTCTGCTCTATCTAAGGCTACTCTATAAAACACAATTAAAAGTCCAGAAAAAACACCTACAATAATACCCTGTATTAAAAGTTTAATCTTTATATTATTCATATGTGATAATAAGTTATATGTATTATTTTGTTGTCCTTTATCCATTTCGCAATCTCCCATTGTGCTAATTTTATATTATATATTATTTTACAAC
>JBGUET010000368.1:0-2673 GCA_041821225.1 Sedimentibacter sp. | reverse complement strand
CATATTCAACTTTTACAATAATTAGAATAGACAATGAAAATAATGTATATATTGCCGAGTATGATAATCCTCCTTATTTTTATTATTCTCACAAGCGAAGTTTTTCTGTGGAAAAAACCGAGAGAATCATAGGTAACAAAAAAATATATGAGTCAAATATTAAGTTAGAAATAGGAGACACAATTTGTGTTGTAAGTGACGGAGCAATTCATGCTGGTATAGGACAAATGCTTAATTTAGGTTGGTCTTGGGATGAAGTTAATGAATATTTAAAAGAGCTTAACAATGTAAACCGTTCTTCTCAACTAATTAACGGTAATTTTATAGGTGTATGCAACAATCTGTACAATAATGAACCAGGAGACGACACGACAATTTTGACTATAAAAGTAAGAAAACCAGAGGTTATAGATATTTTCATAGGTCCTCCTGCTGACAAATCTTCAGACCAATATTTGGCGGAAATAATGAGAACAAGCGAAAATACAAAAATTATATGTGGGGGAACAACAGCATTAATAGCAGAAAGAGAACTTAATAAGGAACTTGAGGTTGATTTGGATTCCATGAAAGATGATGTTCCACCTATAGCATATATGGATGGTTTTGACCTAGTTACTGAAGGGGTGCTCACCCTAGGGAAAACATTGGAAAATATAAAAAATTTGAACAAGTCCAGCTATGAAAATTCCATTGAATGCAATGATTATGATGGCTGCTCTCTTTTAACTAGGATGCTTACAGACTTTGGAACTCACCTTAATTTCTATGTTGGAAGGGCTGTTAATCCTGCACATCAAAATCCAAACTTTCCAATTGGTTACAACATAAAACAGAATTTAGTTGACAGCCTAATAGATGAACTTAAAAAAGCAGGGAAAAAAATAACTGTAGTTCATTTTTAACAAACAATAACTCCTCCTATAATAAATTTTTTTATTATAGGAGGAGCATATTATTTATAGTAGTTATTTTAATTTATTTTACATATGCGTATAATGGTTTTTTGTCTAGCACATGTATTGTGTCAATGAAACGTATGGTTCCTGATTTTGAACGGGTAACCATTGAGTAAGTTCTTGCCCTGTTGTCTGGCATATATATTACACCTTTTAAAAGTTCTCCATCAGATACTCCTGTAGCTGCAAATATAATATCATCACCCTTTGCTAAGTCTTCCATAGAAAGAACTCTGTCCCAATTATCTCCTGCCATTTCCTTGCATCTTCTTTTTTCTTCTTCATTTTCTGGTACCAAAATACCTTGGAATTCACCACCAAGACATTTAATAGCTGCAGCAGAAATAACTCCTTCAGGTGCTCCACCTTTTCCAATCATCATATCAACGCCTGATTCGCTAAAGCATGTTGCAATGGCTGCGGCAACATCTCCATCACCAAACAGCTTAATTCTTGCCCCAACAGCTCTTGCTCTGCTAATAAAATCACTGTGTCTTTCTCTATCCTGCATAATTACAGTTACTTCAGTAATGTCTTTATGTAAAGCTTTTGCAACATTATACAAATTTTCTTCTATAGGCGCAGTAATGTCAATACACCCAGCTGCTTTTGGGCCTACTGCTATTTTGTGCATGTACATATCAGGAGCATGCAGCAAACACCCTTTTGGTGCCACAGCCACAACAGCAAGAGCCCCTGGCAGGCCTTTAGCCACAAGGTTTGTACCGTCAAGAGGGTCCACAGCAATATCTATCTCTGGAGAATTTTCTTCCCATGTCCCAATTTTTTCTCCTATATAAAGCATTGGCGCTTCGTCCAATTCACCTTCACCTATAACTACGGTACCCGAGATATCTAGTACCTGAAACATGCTTCTCATACCATCAACTGCTGCTTGGTCAGCTATTTCTTTGTTTCCTCTGCCCATGTATTTACCACATCCTAAAGCTGCAGCCTCTGTAACTCTGACTATATTCAAAGCTAGTTCTCTATCCATATTTCAAATCTCCCTTTTCTATTATATTATAAGTAGTATATCACATATGAGCGATTTCATAAAGTATAACGCATTATAATTCAACGTTATTTAGTCACAATAATAATATACTATAATTTTAGACGTTAGTACATATTTTTTACAAATTTATCTTTACTGTGTTTGATTCATTAATTTATTAACCATTGATTGACTATATTTTACAAATACGTTAAAATATTAATAGGCAAAAAATTATAAAATTGGAGGTTACTATGGACAAATTAATTATTACTGCTTGCTTAACAGGAGCAGAAGTTACAAGGGAACAACAACCAAATCTTCCGCTTACACCTGATGAAATTGCAGAGGCAGCATATGAATGTTACTTAGCTGGAGCTTCAATGGTTCATGTTCACGCAAGGGATAACGAGGGCAATCCTACGCAAGACTATGAAACTTACAAGAAAATCAAAGAAAAAATCGAAGCGAAATGCAACATAATTTTCCAACCATCAACAGGTGGAGCTACATGGCACACACCAGAACAAAGAATGCAACCAATTGAATTAAGTCCGGAAATGGCAACACTAAGCATGGGTACTTGCAACTTTGGAGATGAGGTTTTTATGAACACGGAAGAAAACATTAAAATATTTTCAAAACGCATGAATGAATTAGGAGTTAAACCAGAACTAGAGTGTTTTGAAAAGGGAATGGTAGATACAGCTCTTCGTT
>JBGUET010000367.1:0-2685 GCA_041821225.1 Sedimentibacter sp. | reverse complement strand
TGAGATTCTCAAAAGCCGTAAGGTTACCATAAAGTGCAGGTGATTCAATCAGCGATCCTATATCTTTTAGTTCTTTTCTACTCCATGAATGCCCATTGAAGATGATTTTGCCTGAGGTTGGATGCAAGAGGCCTGTAATCATTTTTAACGTAGTTGATTTTCCTGCGCCATTTGGCCCGAGTAATCCATAAATTGAATTTGACTTTACTGTCAAGGTAATATTGTTGACTGCACGCTGTCCTCCAAATTTCTTGCACAGATTTTCCGTCTGTAATATATAGTTTTCCATTTTTATCATCCTTTCAATTTCTATATTCATATAATAAAGGACAAATCTAAGGATTTTATAAAGATTGAAAATATATTTTTTCTCGTTGGAAGACAGAATAATCACATTAATACAATGGAAAAGTGTATAGCTCTTATAGCGGTGATCTAATCAATAACAGTGGAATAGAAATACGATATTTAAGAGATCTGGAAACGCTCCCGTAAAGTGCAGATTCTAGTAATGAATGACCATGCGTCCCCATTGCTACTAAGTCAAAATCCTGCTGTTGAATTTCTTTAAATATTTCTGTTTCTGGTTCACCACTTCTCAGTAAAACTTCAACAGAGATGCCCTGATCACGTAATTGTTGGCTATATTTACTTAATGCAATTTCTGCTATCTGGGTTAAATCCCGGTTCTGGTCTAATGTATGTGAATGAACAACATGCAGTAAATATACAATTGCTTCATTTTGAATTGCAAGTGCCGCAACATGTTTTAAAACTGTTTCATCCACTGGTGAACAATCAATCGTTACCAATATTTTATGATATACATTCATGCTAATTTCCTCCTACTATAGTCGTATAAAGCAAATACATATTCAATAGAATTACAATGGCGGATATCAGTACTGCTGCAGTAAACTCTACAGTTTTACTTCTGAAAATGCCCATTCTTTTTTTATCTCTGCACAGCAATAACAAAGGAATGAGTGTGAATGGCAATTGAATGCTCAATATTACCTGGCTCAATATTAGTATGCGAAATGTATCAACTGAAAATAGGATGATAAGAAATGATGGAATCGCTGTAATGAAGACCGATAACTTGTAAAGTAAGGTGCGTGGATCTTCTGGTTTCCCAAGAAAACCGGTTATAACATTGACTTCTGCCATGGAAGATGTCACTGAGGAACCAACGCCTGCAAATACAAGTGCAATAGCAAATAAAAATGCTGCCAGATGTCCAGCTAAAGGTTCCAATGTAGCAGAAGCTTGTTCAATACTGTCCACAATCACATTATTTCTGGAGAATACAGTAGCTGCAACAATAATCATGGCTGAATTCACAAGCCACCCTAAAATCATAGCAATTGTCGTATCTGCCTTCTCGAAATGCAACAGGGATTGTTTTTCAAGATCAGTTGTACCCCATTTTCGGCTGTGTATAACATTAGAATGCAGAAATATATTATGAGGCATAACGACAGCGCCCAAGATGCCCATAGCTATGTAGATGCTGCTTTTGTTAACATTAGGAATAATAATAGCAGGTGCAACCAAACTCCAGTCTGGCTTAACAATTAAAATTTCTGCCAAATAACATAAACTAATAATGCCAAGAAAAGCCATAATAATTGCTTCAAGTCTATGGTAACGTTGACTGACAATTAGGAACACTTCAAGTAGAACAGTTAGTAATGCACCTGCCCAAAGAGGCATTCCAAATAATAAGTTAAAACCAATTGCTCCACCTAAAAGCTCGGCAACATCTGTTGCAACACAAGCGAGTACTATCGTCAAACCAAGAAATGCTGATACTGGTGCAGAGAAACGTTCTCGAATGTTCACTGCTAGAGATTTTCCTGTTGCAATACCCAGCTTTGCAGCCATGTTTTGGATAACTATCAGCATAAGTGTACTAAGTGTAATAACCCACAATAAGCTATATCCAAACTTTGATCCACCTTCAATATTTGTTGCCCAATTACCAGGGTCTATGAAACCAACTGTCACCAAAAAACCTGGTCCTAAAAAGCTGAGAAATCGTTTTATGCTTTTACCACTTATTGAATTTTTCAAGTCATCACTCTCTTAATCATATTATTTGACTTACATGATATTTGCTTTTTAAAACTTTTTTACAAAGATACTCGTTATGCCCTGCAAGTTATCCACCAAGCAATTTGCAGCTTTATTTCTGCGCTAAATTTATACTTTATTGACATAGTAAAACTCATCCTATAATAAGCAAATCTTATTGTTTCACAGTCTACTACAGGAGGAGCATATTAAAATCAAGGGGTTTACTTTGTATCAATATATGTGTACTAATATGGTATAAACTGATTAGAATTAGCTAATCCACGAGATTCACCTGTATTACATTACCACTTTTATTGTAATCATTGTACCATAATTATAATATTAAAACTACAATAAATAGGAAAAGTAAAAATCATTATAATGTTTTTCACTTTAAATAAACCTTATTAAATCACAACAGTGAAAATTATTGAAAAAATGTGTATAAATCAATATAGAGTATTCAAATTATTCAAATTTTTCTTTGCATCTACCTTCCGTCAAAAGGTTAAACGCCTATTTTGATACAATGTATCAAAATAGGCGTTCTGTTTTGGTGGAGGCGGTGGGAGTCGAACCCACGTCCGAAAATATTTCCACAAGACT
>JBGUET010000366.1:0-2708 GCA_041821225.1 Sedimentibacter sp. | reverse complement strand
TACCTCCATTCTTAGCTCATCCATTCTTCCCTCATATAAAGATTTATGGGGAACAACTTTTCTAATATTTCTTTATTTGTAATTTTTAAAGCTATTTTATTGATAACAGCTTCATATCGTATAGGAATATCTGTCTCCCAAGAAACTTTCTTGGTGAGTTCGTGACCAAACTCTACATCTTTAACCGTGGTATCTTTAAGTAAATGCGTGTTGTTTATCAACCCTGTGACTTTCAACCCACATGTGCCTTCAATCATTCTCAAATATTTTATAGTATCTTCAACAGTTCTTGTTTCAGGTCTATTGCCGTTAATTACATAAAACATATCATATTCAACATTTTTAATTTGTTCTGCATATCTAGCTAAAACTCTAGCACCCACTGGATCTCCACCAACATCTATAACTGAATGCTCATTTTGATTTTGAATTACACCCATTACTTCAGCTGGAAGAGCTGGAATATCAATAGATGTATTCTTAATGCTGCTATCATAAACTTTAATACCAATTTCTTCGAAATATTCTTTTTTTTCTCTTGATCTAAAATACGGATTAATTATATCTAAGTCAGCAATACTAACATTCTCATTATGCTCTTTTAGCTTTACTGCATAATTTACAGAGAATTCTGTTTTACCACTACCGTAATGACCAATAATGATAACTAATCTTTTATCATGCATACTATCCCTCCTTTAGCTATATGTGCTACATATATTCTTTTGCTACCTCGGTTTTATTAAGAACTCTAAGTCCCCCTTGAGCCAGCGCTAAAAGTTCATCTTCTCCAGGATAGCATATAACATCAGCTATAAATTTTACTTTTTTTTCTATCATTTCTACAAATGTTTTATCGTAAGCAATGCCTCCAGTTATTATTATTGCATCAACATCACCGTCAAGAACAACTGCATACTCTCCAACTGATTTAGCAACTTGATAAGCCATAGCACTGTAGATTAATTTAGCTTTTTCATCCCCTAATTGCGCTCTTTCACTTACTTCCTTGGCACTGTTAGTCCCTAAATATGCGGTGATTCCGCCTTTGCCAACAATCATTTTATTTATTTCTGCTTCAGTGTATTTTCCACTGAAACACAATTTAACAAGCTGCCCAATTGGAAGCGAACCTGATCTTTCTGGTGAAAAAGGACCTTCACCATTTAAAGCGTTGTTTACATCTATTACTCGTCCTTTTTTATGGGCTGCTACAGATATTCCCCCACCTAAGTGAACAATAACAAAATTCATTTCATCATACTTTTTACCAAATTTTTCAGAGGCTGCCCTTCTAGCTACCGCTTTCTCATTTAATGCATGCCATATGCTTATTCTTTCAAAAGCTGGATGACCAGTGATTCTAGCAACATCCTGTAATTCATCAACTACAACGGGGTCCACTATATATGAAGGTACTCTTATTTCATCTGCAATAGACCGAGCAATAAGCCCTCCTAAATTAGAAGCATGTTCACCACTGATGTTTAATTTTAAATCTTCAACTAATTTATCATTTACTATGTATGTTCCACCTTCAATTGGTTTTAAAAGACCACCTCTTCCTACTACAGCATTTAAAGATTTTATATCTATATTATTCTCATTTAATGCCTCAAGTATTAACTGTTTTCTAAACTCAAATTGATCAGCTACTTTATGATAAATACTCAATTCTTCATTGGAATGTCTAAGTGTTTTTTCAAAGACAGAATTTTCATCTTCAAAAACTGCTATTTTAGTTGACGTTGAGCCTGGATTAATAATTAATTGCTTCATATTTTTCTCCTTTAATGTTATGAGCATAATACTGCAAGAGCAATGGAATTTAATTTAGCTATATCCGAATCTGCTCTAGAAGTAAGCACAATTGGTGCTTTTGCTCCTAATATAATTCCCGCATTTTCCGAATCAGAAAAGTATGTCAAAGCTTTATATAAAACATTACCTGCTTCTATATTAGGCATTAACAGTATATCGGCATCCCCTGCAACTTTTCCCACTATACCTTTTATGCGTGCTGATTCTTTTGAAATTGCATTATCAAATGCATAAGGTCCCTCAATAATACAACCTGTTATTTTTCCAGTATTCTGCATATTAACAAGTTCCTGTGCGTCTAGTGTTGCCTTCATTTTAGAGCTTACTTTTTCCTTTGCGCATATAACTGCTACTTTTGGATTTTCTATTTCTAATGAATAGGCTAGTTTTAATGTGTTTTCTAGTATTTGTTTTTTTTCATCTGCATCAGGAGCAATATTCATAGCTGCATCAGTTATTATTAACAGTTTGTGATACTTTTCTATAGAAAATACAGCTGCATGACTTAATATATTACCCGTCCTAAGACCTATTTCCTTGTCCAACACAGCCTTTAAAACAATTGATGTATCTATCAATCCTTTCATTACTATGTCCGCTTTACCACTGCTTACTAACTGCACTGCCTTCCTAGCTGCTTCATTTCCATCTTTTTCATCAATAATTTCTATATTTTTTAAATCAAATTTTATTTTTTTAGAAATTTCAATTATTATTTCCTTGTCTCCAACTAAAATTGGAACACAAATTTTTTCATCTGTAGCTGCTTTTATAGCTTTTAAAACTTCCTCATCTTGAGCAAATGCAACGGAAATTTTTTTAGCTCCCTTTTTTTTCGCTAATTCCAAAATTTCTTCAAATTTCTTCACAATCTCACCTCTCTAACA
>JBGUET010000365.1:1082-2709 GCA_041821225.1 Sedimentibacter sp. | reverse complement strand
CAAATCTTCCTGCATAAAACAAACCTGTTGTCTTTTGTATTGTGTTAATAATAAGGTTTTTAGGGGTTTGTTTTTTAGAAATAACTTTATTTATCCTTTGAATATATTTCTCAGGTTGCTTTTCAATATATAAAAGTTTATTTAAAACATTGATTCCATCCACCTGGCTTTTCATTTTTAAAAAAATCATCAATAAAAATACAACCATAAACAAAACTACAAATTCCATCTTTTTCTCCTTTAGTATATTTAAAAATTATAAATGTTAAAGCTTTAATTTAGCTAAAGCATCCGCTAAAGCTGTATTTTGAAAATCCTCTTGTTTGCTGCCTTGTTTTGCAATGAAAGTTGATGCTTCTTTTTTTGATATGGAAGATGTTTCATTTTCTTTCCGTTTATTAAAAGCAGACAATTTTTCTCTGAATCCGCATTTACATACAAAAATTTTTCCGTCTCCTTCTCCACGAAGCTCAAGCTTTTTGTGACAATTAGGGCATCTAGCATTTGTAATTTGAGCTATGCCTTTTCTGTACCCACACTCTCTGTTTTGGCAAACTAGCATTGTTCCTTTTTTACCATTTACCTCAAGTAAATAATTGCCGCAGTCAGGACACCTAGACTTTGTTTCGTTGTCATGGGTATATTTTTTATCACTGTTTTTAATTTCTTTAATTATAGATTTAGTATAATCTTTCATACTATTTAAGAAATTGTTTTTCCCCAATCTGCCTTTAGCTATATCGCTAAGATTTTGTTCCCACTCTGCAGTAAGAACAGGCGATTTCAAACCAACAGGTGATAAATCTAGAAGCTGCCTTCCTTTAGACGTAGTATATATGAACTTATCTTTTTTTTCAATTACAAAACTATTAAACAACTTATCAATAATGTCAGCTCTTGTTGCAACTGTTCCAAGACCGCCAGTTTCTCCAATAGTTTTTTTCAAATCACTATCAGCATTCTTCATGAACTTAACTGGGTTTTCCATTGCAGATAAAAGGCTTGCTTCAGTAAATCTTACAGGAGGTTTAGTCTCTCCGTTAGTTCTTGTAACTTGAGTTACTTGAATCGAACTGCCCTTCTTCATATCATTAAGCTCATTTATTGGAAAATCATCAAGTTTTTCTTCATCTTCATAATCTCCATAAACTTCTTTCCAACCCATAGACAATGTGACTCTACCTTTAGATGAAAATTCTTCATTTCCTATTTTCCCAGCTATAACAATTTTCTCATATTCAAAAGGTTTAGATAAAACAGCTAAAAACCTCTTAACAACTAAGTCATATATTTTTCGTTCTTTGTCAGTTAAGTTTCCTAAAAACACTGTTTGCTCAGTTGGTATTATTGCATGATGGTCTGATACTTTACTGTTGTTTACAAAATTTTTGCTACCTCTTATTGGAAGAGAGCTTATTTTAAAACCAATTTTCGCATAAGGACCAACGCTGCAAGCCTTAACTCTGTCCTTTAAAGTATCAACAATATCATCAGTCAAATATCTTGAATCTGTTCTAGGATATGTTAAAACCTTGTGGCGTTCATAAAGTGTCTGCATATAAGACAATGTTTCTTTTGCTGAAAAACCATATATATTGCTCGCATCCCTTTGAAGTTCAGTTAAATC
>JBGUET010000365.1:0-1072 GCA_041821225.1 Sedimentibacter sp. | reverse complement strand
GAAGAGGCGAATAAGAAGATGCTTTATTTCTTGAAATATTTGAAACGATTAAGCTTTTCGACTTAATATTGTTTATAATTTCTTCACATTTATCTTTATTAAAGGTTTTAGTTTCATTATTTTTATCATTCCACTTAAATTTCAACACTTTTGTAATTGCTTCAATCCCATAATAAAAAGATGGCTTGAAGTTTTGAATTTCATCCTCTAGTGATGCTATCATTGCAATAGTTGGTGTTTGAACTCTGCCGCAAGAAAGCTGAGCATTATATTTTGAAGTGAGCGCTCTTGTTGCATTTATTCCCACTATCCAATCTGCTTCAGACCTAGCTACAGCTGAAGCATAAAGGTTGTTGTACAAGCTACCTTCTTTTAAGTTGTTGAAGCCGTCCTTAATTGCCTTGTCAGTAACTGAAGAAATCCATAGTCTTTTAAAAGGTTTCTTAACTTCTGCTTTTTCAATAATCCACCTAGCAACAAGTTCCCCTTCTCTACCTGCATCAGTAGCAATAACAATTTCGGTTACATCTTTCCTTATAAGAAGACTCCTTACAACAGAATATTGCTTTTTTGTAGATTTTATTACTTCAGTTTTCATTTCATTTGGTATGATTGGAAGATCTTCCAATTCCCAATGAGCATATTTTGAATTATAACTTTCAGGGTCTACTAATGTTACAAGATGACCAAGAGCCCAGGTTACAATATATTTATTTCCTTCAACATATCCATTTCCACTTTTATTACAATTTAAAACTTTTCCAATATCCTTCCCTACAGAAGGTTTTTCCGCTAAAACTAATATCATTTTATTTATCCTCTACTTTTGTTTGTATTATTGTATCATAATATTATAAAATTAAAAATCTTTTTTATTTTAATGTGATATATAAAGTATTTCTAACTAATTTACAATATAGCTAAGGCTAGCATAAATAATAAACTTTTTTAGGTTAGGGCATACTCAGTCTCGCATCACAAATTTATTTGTTCGCTATCGCTCTCATAAATTTGGTGCTCGTTGCGGTTGACCTACCGCCATTTTTCAGAAAAAAGCACTCTGAAAAATGGG
>JBGUET010000364.1:0-2715 GCA_041821225.1 Sedimentibacter sp. | reverse complement strand
CTTTGTGCTTTCCTTATAATTCATGTAGTTATTAACATTTTGGATTTTCATATAAATTACCTCTATCTATTATTTCATATATATATTCGGCACAATTTTAAAAAATTTTAGGTAAAGTAAATTTTTTTTTTAAAATTATACCATGTTCATTATTTTTTCTTCATCAATAATTAAAAGCACATCATTTTTTTTATTTCCTTTTGCAATTCCTTTTATATAAACATCCTTACCCATTTTTTTTATTTCTTCTGTTTCTTCTAAAATGGTTATCTTTTCAACTGATAAAACCTCATCCACTAAAATTCCCATGAAAGAGTTATCAATTTCAATCACAATGACCATTTCTTTGTTTTGCATTTTTTTTTCATCAAGGATTAAATCATTGTTTTCTTCCCTGATAGCTTTCATATTAAACAGCAATCTTAAATCCGTTAATGGAATTACATTTCCTCTCAATTGAATCAGTCCTAAAATATAATTAGGTACATTAGGTATTTTTGTTATATTTTCAGGTAATACAACTATTGAATTTATAAGGTTACTTTTAACCGTATACAAGCTTTTGCTAATTTTGAAAACCACCCAGGGATAAACATCTTCTTCAAATTTATCTACTGTATCTTCATTATACATATTTTTCTCCTCTAACATTAATACAGTATGTTTAAATCTTTAACTGGAATTTTTCAACTAATTCCTTTAACAAACTTGCTTGTCCGCTTAATTCTTCACTAGCTGCAGCACTTTCTTCTGCAGTTGCAGAATTGGCTTGAACCACCGCTGATATTTGCTCAATTCCCTGTGTTATTTGGGTTATTGCAACAGCTTGTTCATTTGATGCTTCTGTAATTTTATCAACCAACCTTGCAGATTCACGTATACCCTCAATCATTAGACTAATTGATTTTTTTGTTTCATCTGCAATTTTGGTACCTCGTTCAACTGAATTAATAGAATTTTCAATTAATACTGTAGTATTTTTAGCTGCCTCTGCACTTTTTGATGCCAAATTTCTAACTTCATCAGCTACAACTGCAAAACCCTTACCTGCAGAACCAGCTCTTGCGGCTTCAACAGCTGCATTCAATGCCAATATATTTGTTTGAAAAGCTATATCATCAATAGCTTTGATTATTTTTGCAATTTGATTTGTTGTTTTTTTAATATCATCCATAGCATCAGTCATTAGCACAACTTGTTTGCGGCTTGCTTCAACTTCTTTTGCTGAATTGTTAGTAATATTACTTGCGTTATTAGAATTGATTGCATTTATTTTAACCTGGTCTGAAACTTCATTTATTGATGCAGATAGTTCTTCTATAGAACTTGCTTGTTCCGCTGTTCCTTGGGATAATGCTTGTGATCCTCCCGAAACTTGAAGAGATCCACTTGATACCTGTTCAGCTGCATCATTGATATTAGCCAAAGTATTATTAAAAGAAGAAAGTATTTGGTCTACAGAATCTTTTATTGGAGCAAATCCACCAATAAATTCAATTTCAATTGAAGATGTTAAGTCTCCCGATGCCATTTTATTTAATACATTGTCTATTTCCCCAATATAAAGTTTTAATATATCTATAGTATTGCTCATAATTTTCGCTGCATCCCCAAGCTCATCTTTGGATGAATAATTAATTTTATAATCTAAGTCACCTTTGCTAATTGCATCAGCTGCTTGGGATATTTCTTTAATAGGTACTATTATGCTTTTCGTTACAATTGTTACCAGAATAATTGAAACAACAATGCTTGCAACAAAAATAATTGATAAAACGACTACAGATTTTTGACTTGCTTGGTTTGAACTTGTTACAAAATTTTGAGCCACTATATCTAAATTTTTACTTACTTCATCCATTGTATAATCAATTGAATCTAAAAGCGGCACAAATTCTTCATCTATTACTGATGAAGCATTTTCATAATTACCTTGATATATTAATTCTATTATTCTAGCACTTATTCCATCGATTTTTGTTAATTCGTCATTAACTTTTACAACTACTGTTGGAAAGTCTGATAAGTTTTTTTCTAATTCGCCAAATGTTTCCTTAACTTCTTTAGTTAGCTTATTTAATTCATCTGTGGATTGTTTTATTGAAGATGCATCATTAACAAATAATGATTCGTGAACCGCTTTATCAACATTTACTAACTCTGTCTTAGCCTTCCATGCCAAGACTTCAACTTTGTAGCATTCTTCATTAAAGTTGTTTACATCTTCTGCTATATTTTTGATGCTAAGTATAGACATAGCCATAGAAATAGCAAATATACACAAGATTAAACCAAAACAAGTCAATAATCTTTTTGCGATTTTTATATCACTTATTTTATTTTGTTTGCCTTTAGTTTTTAGTTTTGTATGTTTTGGAGAATTATTTTCCAATTTTTGCCTCACATTAAATTGTATTTTTTGTATTAAAACAAATTAGTTATAAGTTCTAGTTCTTTTTCACTCAATATTTTTTTGAGATCTAAAACTAAGATAATATCATTATTTAATTTTGCAATACCAGTGATGTATGTATAAATATATTCCGAAGTTACTTTAGGTGGCTCTGAAACGTTACTTTCGTTTATTTTCGCTACCTCTTCCACTGAATCTACAATGAATCCTATTAACAAATCATTAACATTAGTAATAATTATACATGTTCTTTCATCATATTTTTTTTCTTCTAATTTAAGCCTTATTCTCATATCAATTAT
>JBGUET010000363.1:0-2720 GCA_041821225.1 Sedimentibacter sp. | reverse complement strand
AGCATAGTTGCCTCTACCGTCAAAAGCTGTTTTTGAAACGCCTCTGAAGTCTCTAACTCTTGGTAAAGCAACATTTAAAAGTTTGTCAAGGAATTCATACATATGATTTCCTCTTAGTGTAACCTTACAACCTACTGCCATTCCTTCTCTTAATTTAAAGTTAGAAATAGATTTTTTTGCTTTAGTTACTACAGGCTTTTGTCCTGCTATCATTGTCATTTCTTCTACTGCGTTGTCCAAGAACTTTTGGTTCTCTTTTGCTTCGCCAACGCCCATATTGATAATTATTTTATCTACTTTAGGTGCCTGCATAATGCTTTCATACTGAAATTTTTCCATCAGTGCGGGCACTACTTGTTCCTTATATGTCGTTTTTAATCTAGCCATATAGTTCGTACCTCCCTTCGAGCATTATTAAATAACTGTTCCACACTTCTTGCATGCTCTTACTTTTTTTCCATTTTCTATTTTACTTTCAGTTCTTACGCCTGATTTGCATTTTTCGCAATATAGCATAACATTCGAAACGTTAATAGTGCCTTCCTGGTGCAAAATGCCAGCTTGTTGCATCTGATTAGTTTGTTTCTGATGCTTAGTGATCATTTTTACGCCTTGTACTATGACTCTATTTTGTTTTGGCAAACTTGTAAGCACTTTTCCTGACTTACCTTTGTCGCTGCCTGCTACTACGACTACTTTATCGCCTTTTTTAACGTGCATCTTTATACACCTCCCATTAAAGTACTTCCGGTGCTAGTGAGATTATCTTCATGAATTTTCCATCTCTTAATTCTCTTGTTATAGGTCCAAATATACGTGTTCCAACAGGTGTTTTATCATCTTTAATAATAACAGCTGCATTTTCGTCGAATTTTATATATGTGCCGTCGTTTCTTCTAACGCCAGTCTTAGTTCTTACTATAACAGCTTTAACTACATCGCCCTTCTTAACAACTCCTCCAGGTGTTGCAGATTTAACCGCACATACAATTGTATCGCCAATGTTACCATACTTTCTAACGGAACCGCCCATTACTCTTATTACAAGGACTTCTTTAGCTCCCGAATTATCTGCGACTCTTAACCTCGACTCTGTTTGTATCATGTCTTCTACCTCCCTTCAATTGTCCTAGGGTTTATTTAGCTCTCTCTAATATTTCAACAACTCTCCAACATTTTTCTTTTGATAATGGTCTTGTTTCCATTATTTTTACAGTATCCCCAATATTGCATGAATTTTCTTCATCATGCGCCTTGAATTTCTTAGTTGTTTTGATTTGTTTTTTATAAAGAGGATGTGCTACAAGCGTTTCAGTAGCAACTACTATTGTTTTATCCATTTTATCACTAACTACTTTACCAATTCTTACTTTTCTGTTGCCTCTTTCCAAAGTAAAGATCCTCCTTTCTTATTGCACATTTATGTTTAACTCGCGTTCTCTTAGAACTGTCTTAACACGTGCAATATCTTTCTTGACTTTTTTTATTCTCATCGGATTATCAAGTTCTCCGGTTGCAAGTTGAAATCTTAAGTTAAAAAGTTCTGTTTTTAAATCTCCTACAGATCTATTTAATTCATCAACTGATTTATTCTTTAGTTCATTAGCTTTCATTTGCTTCACCATCCTTTTCTGCTGCCTGTTCTTTGATAACAAATTTGCATTTGATAGGCAATTTATGCATGGCAAGTCTCATTGCTTCTCTGGCTACTTCTTCAGAAACACCTGACATTTCAAACATTACTCTGCCTGGTTTAACTACTGCTACCCAATATTCAGGTGATCCCTTTCCTTTACCCATACGAGTTTCAGCTGGTTTTTTTGTTACTGGTTTATCTGGGAATATTTTTATCCAGATTTGTCCGCCTCTCTTAACTGATCTTGTCATCGCTCTTCTGGCAGCTTCTATCTGGTTTGATGTTATCCAAGCTGGTTCAAGTGCTTGAAGCCCATATTCGCCATAAGTGACTTTGTTGCCTCTAGTTGCAACACCTGTCATTCTTCCTCTTTGTTGCTTACGGCGTTTTACTCTTTTAGGCATTAACATAATAATCTTCCTCCTTCCTTCAGGACTTATTACTTTTTATCTCTCTTATTGTAGTTGTTATTTGGTCTTCTTTTTTTCTTATTATCTCTGCTATCTGAAGGTGCTCTTGTTGGTTCTTGATTGTCTGACAATAAAGAGCCTTTCTTTTTAAGAATTTCACCTCTGCATATCCATACTTTAACTCCAACTTTACCAAATGTAGTGTTTGCTTCTGCAAAACCATAACTGATGTCAGCTCTTAAAGTTTGAAGAGGTATTTTCCCGTCTGAATATCCTTCTGTTCTAGCCATATCTGCTCCATTTAATCTTCCAGCAGCAGATGTCTTTATTCCCTTAGCACCCATTTTCATTGTTCTCTGCATTGATTGTTTCATTGCTCTTCTGAAAGATATACGCTTTTCAATTTGACTAGCAATATTTTCAGCAACTAATTGTGCATTTAATTCAGGAACTTTTATTTCTTCTACATTAATAATAACAGTTTTTCCAGTTATTTTTTCGATTGAAGTTTTTAAATTATCAACTCCAGTACCGCCTTTACCAATTATCATACCTGGTTTTGCTGTGAATACACTTACTTTCACTCTGCTAGCAAATCTTTCAATTTCAATTTTTGCAATTCCTGCTTGATTCGAATTTTTATTAATAAATTCACGAATTTTGTAGTCTTCAAC
>JBGUET010000362.1:0-2738 GCA_041821225.1 Sedimentibacter sp. | reverse complement strand
TAATGTTTAATAGTTATAATTCTAATATCCTTTTTGCAGCTGCTTCATCTGTAACAAGGATAAAATTATTATTAAATTTAGATATTGCATAAATTGCTTCTGCTTTAGATCTACCTGCTGCAACTCCTATGGCATTTTTCATTTCCTTGAAACCTTCCAATGTTATACCCACAGAGTTAATTTGCATTTTAACATTACCTTCGTTATCAAAGAAATACCCAAATGCCTCTGCTGTTAAACCTTCTTTTTCAATTTTATTAAAAACTTTTTTTTCTGACTTTCTTCTCAATGCCATATCCCAAGCATTGCCGAGTCCAAAAACCAACAAATTAATTTTTTGTATATCATCAAGAACGTCATTTATTAACTTGTTATTTTTTAAAACATTTAGCTCATTTTCGTCTAAGTTGTCAGGTATATGTAAAAGTTTGTATTGAGCATCCAGTTTTTCAGCCAAATTTGCAGCAATTGTGTTGGCCTGTATTTCTAATTCCTCACTTAATCCACCTCTAGCAGGTAAAACGAGAAGATTTTTAATTCCTTTTTTTCTTTTCATTTGGTTTACTACACAGGCCATTGTAGTTCCACCAGTTATACCTAAAATTGTATCATTTTTTATATATTCTAATACAATTTCAGCAGCTTTTTTCCCAAGATCATTAAAAATAAAATTATCTTTTTCAATATCTCCTGATACTACAGCAACTTTCTTAAGTTTAAGCTTTTCCATGAGCTTTAATTCAATCTCTGATAAATTTTTTATATGATAGAAAGTACTGTGTATTTCTTCTAACAAGTCCACTCCTTGAGACGTAATCTCCACTCCAGCAGTCCTAATTTCAATTAAATTCATTTCTTTTAATTTATCAATTTCGGTCCGCATGGTTCTTTCAGTAATTCCAATCTTCATTGCTAAAGTCCTTCTACCAATAGGTTGGAACATGCTTATCACTTTTAGAATTTCATATCTTTTCATTAATAATTCCACAGTTTCAGGAACTATTTTACTTTGTATTTCAAGTATTTTATTTACATTCATAAATACCTCCGGGATGTATTTTGTCCCTGCTGTTCATTTAATGTCCCTGTAATTATTTTACCATATTTATTTTATAATGCAATAGTGTTTTTATATTTAGGAGTTTTAAATTTGATTTTATGAAGTGATTTTAAGAAATGTGTTATACTAATTTGTTAATGTGTGCACTATATAATCTACAACTCAAATTATAGCACAACCATTTATTATTGTATAGTGTTTTTCTGTGCATCTCGTGTTATTTATTGGCGATTAACAACATAAAAAACGAAAGAATATACAGTGAAATTTCACATATTCCTTCGTTTTATTTACTACTAATATCTTCGCCTCATAGATGAAGAAGATATTCTCATTTCATCTCTATATTTTGCAACTGTCCGCCTAGATATATTTATACCATCAGCAACTAGAATTTCTGCTATTTTTTGATCACTTAAAGGCTTTTGTGCATTTTCGTCATTAATTAATTTTTGAATTTGTGTTTTTACACTTGTTGAAGATACACCCTCACCAATACCATCATTTTCACTTAGGCTACTTGCAAAAAAGTATTTTAGTTCAAACAAACCCATAGGAGTTTGCACATACTTGCCATTAGTTGCTCTGCTAACTGTGGATTCATGAACACCAATATCCTCTGCTACAGCCTTAAGAACCAAGGGCTTTAATGCTTTTTTCCCTTCCTCAAAAAAATTTTTTTGGAATTTTAATATGGACTCAGCCACTTTATAAAGGGTCATTCTTCTTTGTTCTATGCTTTTAATAAGCCACATAGATGAGTTAAGTTTGTCAGATAGAAATTTATTCGCTTCTTTATCGTCCAAATTACTTGCCATTTTTTTATAATAGTTACTAATAGACAGCATTGGCAAATTGTTGTCATTAACAATTATTATAAACTCACCATTTATTTTTTCAATTGTAATATCAGGAACTATATATCTAATATTATCACTATCCACAATGAAACCTCTTGAAGGTTTTGGTTCAAGCATTTTTATAATATCGCAAATACTTTGAACTCTTGCCACTGTAATATGCAAATCTTTAGCAATTTTTTGAATTTTATTTGTAGCAATCTCTTCCAAATATTTTTCTGCTATAGTGTATGCATTTTTATCTTGTATTCCTTTATCCTTAAGTTGAATCATAAGACATTCACTTAAATTTCTAGCTCCAACTCCAACAGGATCAAGAGTTTGTATAAGGTGTAGAATCCTTTCAACTTCAACGATATCTTCATTTAACAAGAGACTTACATCCTGCAAAGAACATCCAAGATAGCCTTTATTATCAAGTGATTCGATTATAAATTCACCTATTCTCTGTTCTCTATTGTTCTTTACAGAAACCCCAAGTTGTACCATTAAATGGTCTTTAAGTGACATTTTTTTGGAAGTATAGCTTTCAAAAGTTTGCTTATCATCTGATTCAGCTGCTTTTTCGTAAGCCTTGTAACTTAGGTCATCATATTTTTCAGTTATTTCCTTCCAATCTATTTCATCCTTTTCACTTGATTTATCAAAGTTTGGCTGTTCTTCATCATTCAAACCAGATTCTTGGTTTTTATTATCAACAGTTTCAAGAAATGGATTCACTTCTAATTGCTTATATATAAATTCCATTAATTCCACATTATTAAACTGTAATATTTGTATTGCTTGTCTTAATTCTGGTGTCATAATAAGCTTTTGAG
>JBGUET010000361.1:0-2747 GCA_041821225.1 Sedimentibacter sp. | reverse complement strand
TGCACAAACAACCCCCCCCTGCTGCAATACCCATATAGCAAATGGAGTAAAAAATCCTCCAGATGTACTATCCATCAGTACTTGCTGATTCTTTGCTCGCAAAACATATCCCTCTGCTTGTTCAGAATACGGAACTGGTGTGTTCTCAATTGGACAAACCTTGTTACACAAACCACAGTTTACACAACTATTCTGATTAACTTCTGGATATAAAAAACCTTCTTCATCTGCAATCATTCCTATACATTTTTGTGGACAAGCATTAGCACATGAAGCACAGCCGCAACACTTAGTTTTATCTGTTATATTTATCATCTTTATCCCCCATAATCAAACTCTCCATAAAATGAACTGGAGACATTTCGTCCTTGTAATGATAATCAACTTTATCAATCTTATGTAGAAAAGACATATCAGCTGAGTATAACTCATGATAAATATACATATATTTATCATTAAACATAGGGTTATTTGCAGCTGTTCTGTTATTCGTAATAAGCATCTTATTATAAAATAGAGCCTCGTAAAAACGCATAGTTAATCCATCTTGCCCTTTTTGGCACAATTCAAGGATACATCTCGTTTTTATTATACCTTCTAAAATAGTAGAGTAACTAATCCGTTTGTCAACGATATTCATACCTACATATCTATTCCTATATTTCATCAAATTGACGGAATCAACTACGACTGTGAAATTACATTTTAGCCCTTCATCTGTTGCTTTCCTATAAATTCCGTAGACATCGTCAATCCTACCTTTGTCAGCACCAACAAAATACAAATCCGATTCCAATTTAACTAATAAACTATCAGAAAACTGCGCCCTAGAATAGATTGTATTTACGTAATTAAACCCGTATTTATCACAATCGCTCTGTTGAAAAGAATATATTTCTTCAAAATCTGATTTATCTATCATTTTCTTAATTGAAACGGGAAAATCACTATACACATCCAAAAGCAGAATAAAAAAATGTACATTTTTTTTTCTACTTAAAGCATTCAGGTGTTCTACTGATATTTTATGGATTGAATTATTTACAAATACCACATAATAATCCTTATTATCATCTTCTACCATTTTATCTAAAATACAAAAGCGATTCCAAACTTTTCTCCCTATAACATTTACCTTTGTACTAATTTTATAGCTGAAATGTATGGTGTGAAGTTTTCTCAAAAGAACATTTTCTATATGATAAACATTGGACATTTGATGTCCATTCTTCATACGTCCAACGTCACCCATCATCATACAGTTTGATTCAGATCCCGTGTCTATCAAAATAAATGAAACCTCACTCATACTTCATTCACCTCAATGCAGAGCATCTTCTAAATATGCCCAAGATTTAGTTTTATGCCGCTGTAATTTTTCGCCAACATCGACGTAATCAATTGTATTTTCATAGGATTTCCAAATATCACCTTTATATCTGCAGCTCTCCAAATTAAAAATACTGCAGATGGTGTCTATTCTTGAATTTCTGGAAAATTTTTCTTTTTCATCGAATCGATTAAATACCGTAAACTGTTTCTGGTTAATTATCGAAAAAGCTGTTCCGTGAAAAGAATCTGTGCATATATATTCTGCACATCGTATCAGATTCAAAAACTGTTCTGGCGTAACATCAAAAAGTTGCACATCACCAAATTCCATGTCCGCTTCTACAACTTCATCAATATGCGGAAGTGTAACAATCTTCCACCCAGTCTTTTTACTAATCTCCATTGCAGCTTTTCTATGTTCAGAATTTGCACCAAGTAAGTAGCATAACATATATGGCTCTGAAATTCCTATTTTAGGATCCTCTATAGGAATAATTAGTTCCCATTCTTCTTTACTTAATAGCATTACAGGATCAACCACAACAGGTACGTCTTTTCCCGTAATATTCTTAACAATTTGAGAACCAGCCTCTTCCCGAACACTAATATACTCAATTCGATCAATAAAATATTTATACTTTTTATGGAGATTAGAAGGAATCTCTTTCACACCAAAACTAGTGGAATATGCAATTTTTCGAATATTATCTGGCACAAACATTAAATTATAAAAATTTGTATCCAATCCTTCCGGTCCCCAAAGTTGGTCACTTCCTACCAGAACAGCATCATATTGCGTAGCTCCTTTACATAATAAAGAATATCCTTTAAATGTATCTGAAAAATATTTAAAATTTCTTTCCCGGAAATCCTCAAAAACTGCAAGTCGTTTCTGATTATCAGCCATAATCTGAGGGTATCTCTTCATCTTTGCCTTTTTCTTTATTTGAAGCATCTTACCCTGAAAAAAATAAATATTGAAAATACGTTTTGCGTTTTTTACCATAAAACCCAATGTTTTTTTATCGTATACAACAAATTCATAATCCCATTCAATTTTTTCAATCGCCTCCTGCAACGCCAAAAGCTGAAGCATACTACCATAATTATCTGTAATGTACCTTACGCACACTCCCAATTTTTTCATTGTATTATACCTTCATCAAGAGACTATCAATTTCTGTAAAAATACACTGAGCAATGTATTTCGAATCATACTTCTTTGCCTCTATTAAACAATTATTTGCTGCTTGAGTACGAATCATATCAAGCTCAACAATAGCATTAAAAAATGCATCTGCCGTTCGCTCTTTTGCAAAAACACCTGTAACTCCATCAATAATTTGTCTTTCCAATCCTGGAACTTTAAAACAAACTATCGGTAATCCTGATGCATAGGCTTCCAACACTGCTAC
>JBGUET010000360.1:0-2767 GCA_041821225.1 Sedimentibacter sp. | reverse complement strand
GTTGAAAAGAAAGAAGAAACACTTCAAAGGAAAATAAAAGATATTGAAATAAAACAAAATAAAATGGAAGCAATTCATGAAAAACAAATTGAGGAACTTGAAAGAATTTCCGGATTATCAACAGATGATGCAAAAAATATGTTGATAGATAATATTAAGAGGGAAGCTGAACAAGAAGCTTCAATAGCAGTAAAAGAAATTGAAAGAGAAGCAAAAGAGACTGCGGATAGAAAAGCACGTGAGATTGTTACATATGCAATTCAAAAATGCTCTGCAGACCATGTAGCGGAAACAACTGTATCGGTAGTTGACTTACCTAACGATGAAATGAAAGGTAGGATAATAGGAAGAGAAGGTAGAAATATCAGAGCTCTTGAACAACTTACAGGTATAGATATTATAATAGATGATACTCCAGAAGCGGTAGTAATTTCTGGCTTTGACCCTATTAGAAGAGAAGTTGCTAGATTAGCCCTTGAAAAATTAATTGCAGATGGTAGAATACATCCGGCAAGAATTGAAGAAATGGTTGAAAAGGCTAAGAAAGAAGTAGAACAACAAATTAAAGATGAAGGTGAACAGGCAACACTTGATACAGGTGTTCATGGTCTTCATCCTGAATTAGTTAGATTGCTAGGAAGATTAAAGTTTAGAACAAGCTATGGCCAAAATGTATTGAAGCATTCTATGGAAGTTTCATATTTAGCTGGTATTATGGCTGCAGAATTAGGTGCTGATGTAAAATTAGCTAAAAGGGCAGGATTATTGCATGATATAGGTAAAGCTGTGGATCATGAAGTAGAAGGACCTCATGTTACAATTGGGGAAGATTTAGCTAGAAAATATAAAGAAAGTAAAGCTGTTATAAATGGAATTGCAGCTCACCACGGAGATATTGAACCAGAAACTGTTGAAGCAGTTTTAGTTCAAGCAGCCGATGCTATTTCGGCAGCAAGACCAGGAGCTAGAAGAGAAACTCTTGAAACTTATATTAAAAGGCTAGAAAAATTAGAAGAAATTTGCAATTCGTTTGATGGGGTAGAAAAATCATTTGCTATTCAAGCAGGTAGAGAAATACGTATTGTTGTTAAACCAGATTTAACAAGTGATGCTAGTATAGTTCTTATAGCTAGAGATATAGTTAAAAAGATTGAAGCGGAAATGGAATATCCTGGACAAATTAAAGTAAATGTTATTAGAGAAACAAGAGCAACAGAATATGCAAAATAAGTAATATTTGAAAAAAGTAGTATTTGAAATATGAAATATATGGAAGTAAACAAATTTATTGTTTACTTCTTTTTAATTTAGATATAAAATAAGACAAAGCGATTTAATAAAGGTAGGTATGAAATGTCAAGAGACACATATGAAAATCCATTAATTACACGTTATGCAAGCAAAGAAATGAGCTATATTTTTTCTGATGAAAGTAAGTATTCCACCTGGAGAAAATTATGGATTGCTTTAGCTGAAGGTGAGAAAGAACTTGGACTTAACATAACAGACGGGCAAATCGAAGAAATGAAGGCTAATATATATAATATTGATTATGAATTAGCAGCAAAAAAAGAAAAAGAGTTTAGACATGATGTAATGGCTCATGTACATACGTTTGGAACAGTATGCCCTACAGCAATGCCGATAATCCATTTAGGCGCTACTAGCATGTATGTGGTTGACAATACAGATGCAATTTTAATGAAAGAAGCATTGTTGTTAATTAATAAGAAACTAGTAAATCTTTTAAGCGTATTATCAGAGTTTTGTATTAAATATAAAGATTTGCCAACCTTGGGCTACACTCATTACCAACCTGCTCAACTTACAACTGTAGGAAAGAGAGCAAGTTTGTGGTTGCAGGATTTATATCTTGATTATGAACAGATTAACCATGTGATTTCCATGGTTAAATTAAGAGGGGTAAAAGGAACAACTGGAACACAAGCAAGCTTCATGAATTTGTTTAATAACGACGGAGAAAAGGTTAAAAAGTTAGAGGAATTTGTGGTCCGTAAAATGGGTTTTAACGAAGCATTTAAGCTAACAGGGCAAACGTACACAAGAAAGGTTGACTTTTGTGTATTGGCCACTTTAAGCGGCATAGCTCAAAGCTTACACAAGGCCACTAATGATATTAGAATATTGCAAAGTCAAAAGGAAATAGAAGAACCTTTTGAAAAAAGTCAAATTGGTTCTTCGGCCATGGCCTATAAAAGAAATCCAATGAGAAGTGAAAGAATTGCATCTTTGGCTAGGTTTATTATTTCAAATGAAGCAAATATGGCAAATACCGTTTCCACGCAGTGGCTAGAAAGAACATTGGATGATTCTGCCATTAAGCGTTTAAGTATACCTCAGGGGTTCCTTGCAACTGATGCAATACTGGATATAGCGATAAATGTATTCGCGGGAATGGTAGTAAATGATAAAGTAATTGAAAAACATATTAAAGAAGAGCTTCCATTTATGGCAACTGAAAATATTATTATGGAAGCCGTAAAAAGAGGCGGAGATAGACAAGTACTTCATGAAGAAATAAGAGTACTATCTATGCAAGCCGCAGAGCAAGTGAAAAAATTTGGCAAGCAAAACGACTTAATTGAGAGAATGTATAAAAGCGAAGTAATAAATATGTCAAAAGAAGAGATTGATAACACTATTAATCCTTTAAACTATATAGGCAGAGCACCTAAGCAGGTTGAAGAATTCTATTCAGAAACAATAAAACCAATACTTGAAGCTAACAAGGATCTACTTGGTATGC
>JBGUET010000359.1:0-2778 GCA_041821225.1 Sedimentibacter sp. | reverse complement strand
CCTGGGGGAAAGATAGAGGATTTAGAAACTCCAATGGATGCTGCAATTAGAGAAACTTCTGAAGAACTGGGTATAAACAATGATAATATTGAAATATTAGCAGAGCTTGATTATGCTACAAGTAAAGGTGGTTCATTTGTATATTCTTTCCTTGGATATGTTAAAAATATTGATTTATTAGAAGTTCCATACAATAAAGATGAAGTTTCAGAGCTTTTTTGTGTTCCTTTGTCATTTTTTCTTGAAAACGAACCAAAAAGGCATTACATGAATTATTATCCTCAAGCAGACAAGGATTTTCCATACAACCTAGTTAATGATGGAATAAATTATAATTGGGGAAATATTAGATATCCTGTTTACTTTTATGAATATGAGGATTATGTTATTTGGGGGCTTACAGCCAAAATAACATATAGTTTTATTAACAAATTAAAAAAACAAATAAATGTTAAATAGATTCAATGTACATAAAATGATGATAAAAACTAAAAATATTTACAAAAATCTGTTGCATTATTTTAATTAATGTAATATAATAAGTTTAAAATATACCCTACTAAAACAGTAGGGATTACTGTGAAAAAGGAAAGTAATATATATTGAATTTCAAGAGAGAGCATCTTCTAGCTGAAAAGATGCTTATTGGATATATATGTGAAGTGCCCTTTGGAGTACAGCCCCGAAATTACAATAAAAGTAGGCTGCTGCGGAGCTTATCCGTTAAAAGAGAATAGCATGATAGTGCTATATTAAGTGGGCAGAATATGCCAATAAGAGTGGAACCGCGGATAAACTCCGTCTCTAATACAGAGGCGGAGTTTTTGTATGCCCTAACCCCGTTTTTCAGAGTGTTTTTTCTGAAAAAAGGCGGTAGGTCAACCGCAACGAGTTCCAGATTTATGCGAACGATAGTGAGTAAATAAATATGTGAACGAGACTGCGTATGCCCTGCATGACTTGACCCAATTTGTTAGGGCGGTAGCGAAGTACAAATTGCTGGTAAGTCAGCCAAATATATTATAAATAATATTTTTCAATCTAGGGGTTCAAATGAAAGGATGGTAGCAAATGAATAATTACACAACATTAAAATTAATAGGAAACACTCCAATAGTTCAATTACCTGGAGAAAATATATTCATAAAGATGGAAAAGTTTAATCCAGGTGGAAGCATTAAGGACAGAACAGCATTAGGTATGATAAGTGATGCAGAAAATAAGGGCTATTTAAAAAAGGATAGTGTCATTGTTGAACCAACTAGTGGAAATACTGGCATTGGACTTGCATTGATTGGAAGAATTAAGGGCTATAAAGTAATAATTACTATGCCAGAAACTATGAGCATAGAAAGACGCAATATAATTGCTGCAAATGGTGCAACGCTTATTTTGACTGAGGGTCAAAAGGGGATGGCCGGTGCAATTGCAAGGGCGAAGGAAATGGTTAAAGAGGACAAAAAATATTTTATGCCTGACCAGTTTAACAATCCAGCAAATCCTCAAATCCATTACAACACAACGGCAGAAGAAATAATCCATCAGGTGAATGATTTAGATATTTTTACAGCAGCTGTAGGTACAGGTGGAACTCTTACAGGAGTTTCTAGAAGGCTTAAGGAATATAACAAAAATATTATTGTGGCAGGAGTAGAACCTTCAAGATCAGCAGTAATTTCAGGTGGAAATGCAGCACCTCACAAAATTCAAGGTATAGGAGCTGGATTTATTCCTGGAATTTACAATGGAGAAAACGTCGATGAAATATTGACAGTGTCTGATGAGGAAGCAATAGATACAGCCGTTGAAGTATCAGTTAAAACAGGAATTTTGGTGGGAATTTCTACAGGAGCTAACGTGGCAGCAGCAAGAAAGCTAGCAGCTAAATATGGTATTAACAAAAAAATATTGACTATATCTCCAGATGGTGGAGAAAAGTATCTGTCCGTAGTTAAGTATTATTAGAAAGGAGTGATATTATGATTCGATTTATCAAATCAATAATTGAAGATATAGATTCTGTTTTTGACAGAGACCCAGCGGCAAGAAACAGATTTGAAGTATTTTTTTTATACCCTCACATAAAGGCGCTGATTGCCTACAGAATATCTCATAAATTATATGCTAAAAAAAGATTTTTCTTTGCAAGATGGTTATCTAACATTGGAAGGCGTTGGAGTGGAATTGAAATACATCCAGGAGCGACTATTGGCAAGGGATTGTTCATAGACCACGGCATGGGAGTAGTAATCGGTGAAACTGCAGTTGTTGGAAATAATGTAACTATGTTTCATGGAGCAACTTTAGGTGGAACAGGCAATGAAAAAGGAAAGAGACACCCAACTGTTGGAGACAATGTAACTATAGGAAGTTCAGCAAAAGTACTTGGAAATATTTATATAGCATCAGGTACTAGAGTTGGAGCAAATGCAGTTGTATTATATGATACAAATCCAAATTCCACAGTTGTAGGTATTCCTGCAATGGAAGTTAAGAAGGTAAGCAGAATAATTTGTTTAAATGAATATGCAATATAAAAAAGAGGTGACCCTCTTTTTTTTATTCGGATTTTTAAGATTTAATTCATTGACAAATATGTTGAGCTGATATATTATTTTTTTAAAGTAGTGGCAAAGGCAATAAAAGTAAATTAGTGTGAAATGCAGAGATTAGGTTATTTGTGGAATAATTTGTGTTGCTAAACAGAAATTATCTATTAACGATAAGGAAAAATATAATTGTGAAACACACAGTAAAATTTCAAAGTTATTTTAGGAG
>JBGUET010000358.1:0-2784 GCA_041821225.1 Sedimentibacter sp. | reverse complement strand
GTATTGTTAAAAGTAGACTTAATATGTGCCTGGCCTTTTTCAATATTCTTACGTTCTCTTTTTCTTACTCTTGTTGTTTTTTGTTGTTTTTTAGCTGCCACTTAAGTCCCTCCTTTTATTTTTTAGATTTTTTCCCTGAAACTCTCTTAGGACCTTTTCTAGTTCTTGAATTATTTTTTGTATTTTGTCCTCTTACAGGCAATCCTTTTTTATGTCTCAAGCCTCTATAGCAGTTGATTTCTTTCAATCTCTTGATATTCAACGCTACTTCTCTTCTCAAGTCACCTTCAACAGGATGCTTATCAATTTCATTTCTTATCTGTTGTATTTCATCTTCTGTAAGGTCCTTAACCCTAGTATCAGGATTAACGCCTGTTATTTTTAATATTTGATTTGAAGTTTGTCTTCCTATACCAAAGATATATGTTAGACCGATTTCAACTCTTTTTTCTCTTGGTAAATCTACACCAGCGATTCTGGCCATTAAGCTTACACCTCCTACCTTAGTAGTTACTCAATCTCTATATTTGTCATTTTTAGCCTTGTTTTTGTTTGTGCTTTGGATTCTCACAAATCACCATAACTTTACCTTTTCTTCTGATGACCTTGCATTTCTCACACATCGGTTTTACTGATGGTCTTACTTTCATTGTAATACCTCCTTACTTTTTCCTCCAGGTTATTCTTCCTCTTGTTAAATCATACGGCGACAATTCAACAGCTACTGTATCTCCCGGAAGAATCCTGATATAGTTCATCCTTAGTTTTCCAGAAATATGTGCTAAAATCTGGTGTCCGTTCTGAAGCTCAACTATGAACATTGCGTTCGGAAGTGCTTCCAGGACTTTTCCTTCGACTTCTATAACATCTTTTTTGGACATTGATCACTCAACCTCCATTTCCACTGATACATTTTGTTTATAAGACTCTAAAAGCATTCTTATATATGCATCATTTAGATTTTCATTACTTTGTAACTTGTTTGCAAATTCCGTTAATACTGTATTATAAATAGCTAAATGTTTCACTTTTTTCTTTTTAGGTGCGCTTAGTTTCCTAAGGTCACCGTCACATACTAAAACGAAATGTTCATCTAAAACTTCAAATATAAGAAAATTTCTTCCCTTGTCTCTTCCAGTCTTCGATTTAACTATTTGACCAACTTTTAAATCTGTTGTTAATTCCAATAAATCACCCCTATAATACGGTTAAAAGCTCTGGTTCTCCGTCTGTTATTGCAATAGTATGTTCGTAGTGTGCAGATGGTTTGCCATCCAAAGTCACTACAGTCCATTCATCGTCAAGAACTTTCACATTGTATGTTCCTGCATTAATCATAGGCTCAATAGCAAGGACCATACCTTCTTGAAGCCGCGGTCCTTTACCTGGTTTACCGAAGTTTGGAATTTGCGGTGATTCATGCATATCCTTCCCTACTCCGTGCCCTACATAATCTCTTACAACTGAAAATCCTTGCCCTTCAGCATACTGCTGAATTGCATGTGATATATCAGACAGCCTATAAGACAGTTTTGCAAATTTAATTCCTTCGTAGAAACTTTGCCTAGTAGCTTCGACTAAAAGTCTTTTCTCCTTGTCAACCTCTCCAACCAAAAATGTTTTTGCACTGTCCCCTACATATCCTTCAAAAGTCGCACCTATATCTATACTAACTATGTCGCCTTCTTTAAGTTTCCTTGCACTTGGAAATCCATGTACAACCTCTTCATTTACTGAAGCACATATTGCGTATGGGAATCCGCCGTAACCTTTAAATGTAGGTATCGCATTTTGAGATCTTAAGAAATCTTCAACCAATTGATCAAGCTCTTTAGTAGTAACACCGGGTTTAATATGCTTTCTCACAAGTTCGTGAGATTGTGCTACTAATCGTCCGGCTTTTTTCATTATTTCAATTTCTCTTCTTGTCTTAAGGATAATCATATTATCTATCCCTCAGTTTTGCAACAATATTTTTGCCAACCTCAGCTATAGGTTTTTCTCCATCCACATTAACTATTATACCTTTATTAGTATAATATTCAATTAATGGTTCTGTTTGCTCCTGGTAAACATTAATTCTTTTAGAAACTGTTTCTTCAGTGTCATCTTTTCTCTGAAGAAGTTCGCCTCCACAATTGTCACAAATTCCTTCTTTTTTAGGTTTGTTGAATGTCATGTGATATGTTTGACCACAGTCTTTACACACCCTTCTACCAACAGCTCTTTCAATAAGAAGTTCTTTTCTAACTTGGATATTTACAACATAGTCAAGTTTCTGATCCATGCTTTTTAAAGCTTCTTCTAGGGCATCAGCCTGAAAAATTGTTCTTGGAAAACCGTCTAAAAGGAATCCATTTTTACAATCATCATTAAGCAATCTATCCTTTACTAATTCCACTGTCAATTCATCAGGAACCAATAAACCTTTATCCATATATTCTTTAGCTTTTTTGCCTAAGATTGTGTTTTCTTTAATGTTTTTTCTAAATATATCACCTGTAGATATATGTGGTATTGAAAATTCCTTTACAATCGTATCTGCTTGTGTTCCCTTTCCTGCTCCAGGAGGTCCCAATAAAATTGTTCTCATTTTCCTTACCTCTCTTTACTATAAAAATCCTTTGTAGTGTCTCATTAACATTTGAGCTTCAACTTGCTTCATAGTCTCAAGAGCTACGCCGGTTACAATTAACAACGCCGTTCCACCAAAACGAATGTTTAAATTCGTAAATGAAAATACTAATGTTGGTACTGTCGCTATTACTGCAAGTGCTACTGCAC
>JBGUET010000357.1:0-2800 GCA_041821225.1 Sedimentibacter sp. | reverse complement strand
ATGTACAACGTGTTAGAAACCAGTGAGGACTTTTGTATAAACTTTTATAAAACAAGCATGAACCTGCTTTTTTATGGGGGTACTGGTCTAGGAAAAACATTTATGTGTAACTGTATTGCAAAAGCACTAATAGACAAAGAAATTACCGTGTTGTATCAGACCGCATTTTCTCTTTTTGAAATTGTTGAAACTCATAAGTTTAACAAGCAATTTGAAGGCGAGGAAAACCGCATTAACTATAATATGATTTTTGAATGTGAGCTTCTAATAATAGATGACCTTGGAACAGAGTTTAACAACTCTTTCACTAATGCAGAGCTTTTTAATATAATTAATGAAAGGCTTATAACTGAAAAGAAAACTATAATATCTACAAATTTATCACTAGAACAGCTTAGGGAAACATATACAGACAGAATAATGTCAAGAGTATTTAATAATTTTGTACCACTTAAGTTTTATGGTATGGATTTAAGGTGGGAAAGCAAATGAAAGATGAAACTATAAAATATAATTTGATATTTGGACATAAAATACCTGATACTGACAGCGTGTGTTCAGCAATAGCTCTGTCCCAACTTAAAAACATAATTAATGAACCATCAAAACCATACATACTTGGAAATATAAACAAAGAAACTGAATTTGTACTTAATTATTTCAATGTTAAAGTACCTGAGAAATTGAATAATGTGAAAATACAGATTAAAGATTTAGATTTTGAAAGGATTAAGCCATTTATAAAAAGCCAATCTGTTCATTTTGCATATTTTTATATGAATGAAAACAAATTGAGAACATTGCCTATAGTTGATAAAGAAGGTTATCTATCTGGCATTGTAACCATGAAGGATATTGCAATGAGTCTGATTAATACAGACCAAAAGCATTTACACACATCATATGACAATATAATAGAAACTCTAATTGGCAGAAGTATTTTGAAGTATGATGAAATAGTTGATGGTGATGTAATTGTAGCTTCTTTTGAAGAAAATACACTAAGAAAATCTGATATAATTAATAAAAATTCTATTGTTATAGTTGGAGATAGATATGATGTAATTAAATATTCTATTGAATTAGGTGTCACTTTGATTATTGTAACAGGAGATTTGGAAGTTCCATCAGATTTAGTTAATTTAGCCAGAGAAAATAAAGTCAGCATAATAAGCACAGCTTACCAAACATACTACACTGCCAAAAATATTTCTCTTTCAAAATATGTGGAAAATATTATGAAGAGCCATGATATTATGTTGTTTTCTGAAGAAGATTATTTAAATGACTGCAAGGAAGATATTGAACAGTCAAGACACTCGAAATTTCCAATAATATCAAAAAATAAAAAATATTTGGGACTACTTAGCAGAAATCATTTAATTAATCCACAAAGAAAAAAAGTGATACTTGTTGATCACAATGAGTTGAACCAAAGTGCAGAAGGATTGGAAGAGTCCGAAATTCTTGAAGTTATAGATCACCATAAAATTGGGGATATAAAGACAGCTATACCAATAAGTTTCAGGAATAATCCTGTTGGAAGTTCCAATACAATTATTTATCAGATGTACAAAGAAAATAATGTTGAAATTAACAAAGAAATAGCTGGGTTAATGTTATCAGGAATAATTTCAGATACTTTGTTGTTTAAGTCACCTACAACAACCCCAAAAGACAAAAATGCAGTAGAGGACCTATTGAAAATTGTCAACCTGGATTTGCATAAATATGCAATGGAAATGTTCAAGGCTGGAACGTCCCTTGAAGGTAAGAGTATGGAGGAAATTTTATTTCAGGACTTCAAGAAATTTAATTTAGAGTATAAGAACGTGGGCATATCTCAAGTATTTACATTGGACATAAATCAAATTATGTTGAGAAAAGAAGAATTTATAAAACTTATAGATGATATGACTTTAGGCAAGGAATATTTTTTAATTATTATGGCAGTTACCGATATTGTAAAAGAAGGGTCGTATGTTTTTTATACCTCAAGCAAGGAAAGGCTTGTTAGAGGAATATTTGAGGAAGAAGAAGTATTTCAGGGAATTTATGTTGATAAATGTGTTTCAAGGAAAAAACAAATAGTTCCCCAAATTATAAATGCTTTAAAATTAATTCGTCAGTAAAAATTGCCTGCTTATTAGAAATAGGCGGGCAGTTTTAATGTTATTTAATATTTCAATTGAGGTTATTAAAAATTTTTAAAAAAATGTGTTGACAAACACGTAGGCCTATGTGTATAATCTACAAAAGTTAAAAAATAAAGCTTTGACGGAGATAAAAATATCTTGATATAACTTCAGAGAGCCGATGAATGGTGAAAATCGGTGTTATGAGATATAATGATCACTCCCGAGCTTCTGAGTCGAAATAAAGTAGACGAAGACGTATTTCTGCGTTATAAGAATAGAGTTCAAAAAACAAATAGTTTTTTCGACTTGAATGAGGTGATATTTTTTTATCACGAAATAGGGTGGTACCGCGAAAGACCTTTCGTCCCTATATACATCTAGATGTATATAGAGACGAGGGGTTTTTTTTATGCCCTAACCCCATTTTTCAGAGTCTTTTTCTGAAAAATGGCTGGTAGGTCAAACGCAACGAAATCCAAATTTATGCGACCAGAGGGAGCAAATAAATTTGTGATTGAGACTGTGAAATGCCCTAACCTTTAACATCTCAAGTTGAAACTAAAATCAAGGAGGAAACAAAATGTGCAGAACAATAAGCTTTAAGGTTTCAAGCGGAATGGATTCAGCAATGAGGGTATTATCAACATTAAGAAGAAAGCAAT
>JBGUET010000356.1:0-2807 GCA_041821225.1 Sedimentibacter sp. | reverse complement strand
GGATGGAAACACACTAGAAGAAAATGCTTTTAAAAAAGCCGAAGAATTGCATAAAAAGGTGAAGGGAATTGTTATAGCTGATGATACAGGATTGTTTGTTGATGCTTTAAATGGAGAGCCAGGAGTATATTCAGCTAGGTATGCAGGAGAAACTGCATCATATAGTGACAACAACAAACTTCTTCTAAAAAATTTGCAGGATGTTCCATTGGAAAAAAGAACTGCAGCATTTAAAACAGTTATAGCAATTGTTTTGGAAGATGGAAAGAGAATTATGGCAGAAGGAACCTGTACTGGCAAAATTGCATTTGATGAAAAAGGAAGTAACGGCTTTGGATACGATCCGTTATTTATAGTTGATGGGGTGAATAAAACATTTGCAGAAATGACAGACAAGGAGAAAAATAAAATAAGCCACAGGGCGAATGCCTTGCTTAATTTAAAGAGAATATTGGAGGTCATGTGAAAGCTTTAGTTATAAGCGATAGTCATAGAAACATTTTTGATCACCAAATAGAAGAGATACAAAAGCACGGAAGTTATGATATTTTAATCCATTGCGGTGATAATTATAAAGACGCACAAGTATTTGCAGAAAAATTGAATATAAGTACAATTTACCAGGTTCCTGGAAACTGCGACTTTAATTATCTTGGGAAGGAATTGTCTATTATTAAAGTTATAGAAAACAAGAATGTGTTAATTACCCATGGTCATATTTATAAGGTCAAAGAAGATATTCAGAGGTTAAAACAATTTGCAAAGGAAAAAAACATAGATGCAGTAATTTACGGACATACTCATAAGTCGCAAAATGAAGTAATTGACAACATATTGTTCTTTAATCCTGGGAGCACAATATTTCCAAAGGACGGTCTAGCAAGTTTTGGAATATTGGAATTCAAAAATAATAAAATTATCAGCACTATAAAAACATTGTAAAAATAAATTTTTGCCTTTTAATCCAATAAAAATGGGTATAATTTTAAAGGCATTTTTTTTATACTATGCATAAGTATTATTGACTTAAAACTGCAAAAGATATATAATAAAACGAACATACGTTTAGATGAACTGAGGTGAGTTATGAGTATATTTAAAATTAAATCTGATTTTGTGCCAACCGGTGATCAACCGGAGGCTATAATAAAAATTTCAGAAGGACTGGAAAAAAAATTAAAATATCAGACACTTTTAGGTGTCACAGGTTCAGGAAAAACTTTCACAATGGCAAACATTATTGAGAAAGTTCAAAAGCCAACTCTTATTTTAGCTCACAACAAAACATTGGCCGCTCAGCTATGTTCGGAATTCAAGGAGTTTTTTCCTGACAATGCTGTTGAGTACTTTGTGAGCTACTATGACTATTATCAACCTGAGGCATATGTACCAAGCAGTGATACATTTATAGAAAAAGATGCATCAATTAATGAAGAGATTGATAAACTGAGACACTCTGCCACTGCAGCATTATTCGAGCGAAAAGATGTTATAATTGTAGCTAGTGTTTCATGTATATATGGATTGGGAAATCCTATTGACTACCAAAATCTAGTAATATCATTTAGACCTGGAATGGAAAAGGACAGAGATGAAACGATAAAAAGACTTGTAGAAATTCAGTACAAACGCAATGACATAAGCTTTACTAGAGGTACATTTCGAGTGAGAGGGGACACCTTGGAGATTTTCCCTGCATCTTCCTCAGAAAATGCCATAAGAATAGAATTTTTTGGTGATGAAGTAGAAAGAATAACTGAAATTAATACAGTTACTGGAGAACTTTTAGGGAGAAGAAACCATGTTTCTATTTTTCCTGCAACTCACTATGCAACAACTGAAGAAAATGTAAACAGGGCAATAGTAACTATTAAAGAAGAACTAAAAGAAAGACTGAAATATTTTGAAAGTGAAAATAAGCTTTTAGAATTGCAAAGACTTGAACAAAGAACAAACTATGATGTGGAATTGCTTCAGGAAATGGGATATTGCAATGGCATAGAAAATTATTCCAGACACATGAACAATTTGACTCCTGGAACTAAGCCATTCACCTTGCTGGATTATTTCCCTAAAGATTTTTTAATGATAATTGATGAATCCCATTCATCGTTACCTCAAGTAAGAGGAATGTATAATGGAGATAGGGCTAGAAAAACTACCCTGGTAGACTATGGATTCAGATTGCCTTCTGCACTAGATAACAGACCTTTGAAGTTTGATGAATTTGAAAAAATAATAAATCAGGTTATTTTTGTAAGCGCAACACCTGGACCATATGAAGCAGAGCATTCTCAAAATGTTGTAGAACAAATTATTCGACCTACATGGCTGTTGGACCCTCCTATATATGTGAGGCCAGTTCAAAATCAAATAGATGATTTGTTAAACGAAATAAATATAACCATAAGCAAAAAACAAAGGGTATTGGTTACAACACTTACAAAAAAAATGTCAGAAGACTTGACTTTGTATTTTAAAAATATTGGAATAAAAGTTAGATATCTTCATTCAGACATAGTTACCTTGGAAAGAATGGAAATTATAAGGGATTTGAGAATTGGTGAATTTGATGTGCTTGTTGGAATAAATCTTCTGAGAGAGGGACTTGATTTGCCTGAAGTTTCACTTGTTGCAATACTTGATGCAGATAAGGAAGGCTTCCTGCGTTCTGAAACAGCGCTTATACAAACTGTTGGAAGGGCTGCTCGAAATATTGATGGCAGAGTTATAATGTATGCAGATAAAATAACAGGGTCTATGGAAAGAGCCATAAGAGAAACAAACAGAAGAAGAGATATACAGGA
>JBGUET010000355.1:0-2808 GCA_041821225.1 Sedimentibacter sp. | reverse complement strand
TTTGCAATTGCAAGAAAAATCAAATGATATACTTGAGGCAACAAATAGTTCATTCCCTCAGCCATGCCTATCATTAAATCAGACAGACCATATAATTCATTGTATCTCTTCTCAATAAGAAGGAGCTTGCCATAAAGCAAATGACCATATGGTATTGCATGTATGTACAAAACCTTTTTCATACTCTCAAGGACATAAATCCAATCAGCTAACCCCTTCGTTTCACCCAATGTCAACTTAAGTGACATTGTACAAAGCTCTACAGCACGGAGTACAAATCGGTCTACCGGTGGCACTGTATACCCGTTCAAACTATCCAAGGCCACTTGATAAGCATCTGCGTCCCCTCTTAGTATTGCAATCCGAGCAAGCAAAAGTTCAGAACAAAGACATAATACTGTCTGTTTTTTGCTTCTAGCTAAATATAGCGCTTTGTGACATAAAACCTCAGCGGCTTCGTCATCACCTTGCAAAAGCTGCGCCTCTGCTCGCATTACTATATTAGCACTCACTCCATGTCCCTGTACTATCTTAGAATAGATTGGCATACACTTATCCATATCATCAAGTTCTTTTTCTAGTTCACCCGTTTTTCTCCAAAACATATTTAGCACAGAAACATTTCCGAATGTCCATGGAGTATTTGGAATTAAAAACAAGCTAGGACCATTCAAATACTCCAAAGCAGTGCGGTGACCCTCACTCATTTTTTTAATATCGTTGTAATTGTCAAAGGATTTAAGCAAAGCAAACTCACCTTTAATCCGTTTAAATTCTGTTTCAGACATTCCTTCTGAATTTTGAATCATATCAGCAACTAAACTTTGCAACTTAATATAAGGCTCACGCTGTCCGCCCATATATAGATTAAAAGCAAACCCTACACTAGTCAATGGATACTTACGAAAAAGTTCCTCTGGACAACTGTAAACTAGATTAGTTATAAAGTCTAATACATCCCTTTCCTTTTGATTATTAAGATATGTGCCATCAAACGGTAGAGAAAGTATAGCTTCATAGTCTTGTATTTTATAGTAAAATCGCGCTGCGGCATAGTAATCTCCCACAATAGTGCAAGCTTTCCCCGCTCTTCTCAGCATAAGAGTCTGAAATCCTTCTGGCTGATGATTGTAAAATCGGCTTCTCAAATAGTCCAATAAAATACTATGTAAAGTATACATATCTTTTTCTGGTAAAAATCGTATAAATGCGTTTTCATCTATCAGTCTCACTATATTTTCTGATAGAACATCCTCATCCATCATGATTAGAACTTGTCGTATGGTAAACCCATCAAGAACAGATACCGAAAGCAAAAATTTCTTTTCATCATTAGAAAGCAAATTCCATACAGCCGTTTTGACAAGCTGCTCAATGTTAGAAGTACGCGCAAATATTCCTAGCTGCTTATAATTAGTCATTTGCAATCTTATTGCCAACACCCAACCCTCGGTGCTATCGTATAAGGTCTTCTGCTCTTCGCCTGTCAATGGAATGCCTGCCATTCTAAAATAGGTTACTATATCCTTCCTATCAAACAATAAGTCTTTATTGTTAATTTCATAAATATTTGCGAAGTGAACTGTGATTTTATCATTCTGTTTCAATTGCTGTGTAATAAAGATAATGTGTAAATTGGCATTGCCATGTGTTGAAAAAGCATTTATTATACTTCTCGGAATCTCACTTTCCAAAAGCTGGTAGTTATCAATAACTAAAAAAGTTTCCCGTTCACAGCGAAGTGTACGTAATGAAAGTTCTATATCTACCAGTGTATCTTCCTTTGGAAATTCTAACTTTCTCAAAACGGAAGCTACCGCATCATCAATAACGCTGAACATGTCGCAAATACCCTTCCACGACTTTGTTGGTGTTTCACCCAAGCAAGTGTACCAATGTTGCATTGCATGAAACTTATGTGAATTCAAGTATTCTCGTACAGCTGTGGTTTTGCCAAAACCAGATGGTGCCTCTACCAACGTAAGAGGATGCTGGTCTATTCCTTCCAATTTTTTCAAAAGTCTGTGGGAAAAATAATATTCTTTATTTTTCTTTTGATTTTGTCTATTCATTGGCATATTTCCTTTTATATTTTGTTTTTGTAAATATTATATCAATAATTTTCCATAAATTCAATACAACTTAACTACTTCTGATAAACCTCTTGTCATACTGTAATATTTAATTAATACCTATTAACGATTTCTAGAATGGGGTATTCTGGGGACGTGGAGTATTCTGGGGACGGACCTTTCAGCATATATTGAAAAATTAATTACTTAATTAAAATGTCCGTCCCCACAATCTTACATACCCCATTATTAATTTAATTAACACTTTTATCGTAAATATATACTAAGATGTATTTTACGCCTCCATGCCTCAAAAAAAAGCAAATATCCCATACATTTCTGCATGGGATGTCTTGGGGGATAAGACTTGCTATATTTTAAAACCGGATGGTTGTTTTATGCTTCTATTTTTCAATTTAAAGAAATTTTCTGTCTAGCACCACTGTAATTATTGATGTTACAAGGGATAATATGCAGAAAATAAGCAGCAGCACCTTTGAAATGCTAGAATTTACGAAATTCATTAGTGGATTGTAAATATCAAGAATCCAAAATGTTATAAACATTACTGAAAGTATAATTGTCCCATGTGGTAATATTCTAATTATTCTCTTCATTTTCTTATTCTCCTATATATACAATATCACTGATGGCTCTTCCACCTTCGATTGGCTGATTTACATATTCTCCATCAAAAACTATGGCAGCGGATTGCCCACCGTCTAAATTGTACGCT
>JBGUET010000354.1:0-2821 GCA_041821225.1 Sedimentibacter sp. | reverse complement strand
GTGCTTGATCACTTTGTACCAAATAAAGACATAAAATCAGCAGAACAATGCAAAATATCAAGAAACTTTTGTAAAGACCAAAGTATAACAAATTTCTTTGACGTAGGGCAAATGGGAATAGAGCATGCTTTGATTCCTGAAAAAGGCCTAGTCGTCGCGGGTGAAACTGTAATAGGAGCTGACTCCCACACATGTACCTATGGTGCTCTTGGCGCTTTTTCTACAGGAGTAGGCTCCACTGACATGGCTGCAGGCATGGCAATAGGACAAGTTTGGTTAAAAGTTCCATCAGCTATTAAGATCATTATAACTGGAAAACCAAACAAATGGGTAAGTGGCAAGGATGTAATTCTCTACATCATAGGTAAAATTGGAGTAGATGGAGCATTGTACAAATCAATGGAATTTTCAGGAGATGGAATGAAAGAACTTTCTATGGATGACAGGTTTACAATTGCAAACATGGCAATAGAAGCTGGTGGAAAAAACGGAATATTCCCTGTTGATGAAAAAACTATTGAATATATGAATGGACATTCTACAAAAGCATACACTATCTATGAGGCAGACGATAATGCTGAATATGATGAAATAATCAATATTGATTTATGTAAAATGAAATCAATAGTATCCTTCCCTCATCTTCCTGAAAATACAAAAAGTATTGATGAAGTTGGAGAAATAAAAGTACATCAGGCAGTTATTGGTTCATGCACAAATGGTCGTATAGATGATATGCGTGTTGCTGCAGAAATTTTCAAAGGACATAAAGTCCATCCAGACGTTAGAACAATCATTATTCCTGCTACTCAAGCTATTTATAAACAATGTATCATTGAAGGGCTTGCTGAAATATTTATAGATGCAGGGGCAATAATAAGCACTCCAACTTGCGGACCATGTCTCGGAGGTTATATGGGAATATTAGCAGATGGTGAAAGATGCATCTCAACAACAAATAGAAATTTTGTTGGAAGAATGGGGCACACTGGCTCCGAATTATACCTTGCAAGCCCAGCAGTAGCAGCAGCATCAGCCATAGCAGGCAAAATTGTAGATCCTGCTGAAATAATGAAATAATAAACCAAAATACCTGGAGGCTTAAAAATGAATGTACAAGGAAAAGTTTTTAAATATGGAAATGATGTAGACACAGATGTAATTATTCCCGCAAGATACTTAAATGTAACAGATCCTAAAGAATTAGCAGCTCACTGCATGGAAGATATAGATAAAAATTTTATTCAACAAGTAAAAGAAGGCGATATTATAGTAGCTTTGAAAAACTTTGGTTGCGGCTCATCAAGAGAACATGCACCAATAGCAATAAAAGCTGCAGGAATATCATGTGTAATAGCAAAGACATACGCAAGAATTTTTTACAGAAATGCATTCAATATTGGACTACCTATTCTTGAATGTGAAGAAGCTTCAGAAAAAATAACAGCTGGGGATGAAGTTACCATAGATTTCAAAAGCGGAAAAATAACAAATATTACAAAAAACGAAACTTATCAAGCTGAACCATTTCCAGAATTTATAGAGCAAATAATCAATTGTGGTGGGCTTGTAAATTATGTAAAAACCAAAATTAACAATAAATAATCAATTAACATGTGCAATAGAGAAATATTAAAAGCAGTTACTGTAATATTTAATCCACTGCTCTTACAATTACTTTGGAGGAATTATGAACTATAAAATAGCGGTAATAAAAGGTGATGGAATCGGTCCTGAAATAGTTGATGAAGCTATTAAAATATTAAATAAAATAGGCGAAAAATATAATCACAAATTTGAGTATACAGAAGTTTATGCAGGAGGCAGCGCCATAGATAAAACAGGAGTTCCTCTTCCTGAAGAAACATTAGAAGTATGTAGAAAAAGTGATGCAATTTTGTTTGGAGCAGTAGGCGGTCCTAAGTGGGACAATCAGCCAAACGAACTAAGACCTGAGAAAGGACTTCTCTCTTTAAGAAAGAGTTTGAATTTATATACTAATATTCGCCCTGCAATCATGTTTGACGAATTAAAGGATACCTGTCCTTTAAGACCTGATATTGTTGAAGGTGGTTTGGATATAGTAATAATGAGAGAGCTAACAGGAGGCATCTATTTCGGGAAAAAATTCACTGAAGGTGATTATGCATGCGACTCAATGGAATATTCGAAATATGAAATAGAGCGAATTGCGGAACAAGCGTTCAAAATTGCTAAAACAAGAAACAAGCGAGTTACAAGTGTTGATAAGTCAAATGTTTTAGAAACTTCAAGACTTTGGCGACGAACAGTTGAAGAAGTTGCAAAGAAATATCCTGAGATTCAATTAAGCCACATGTATGTTGACAATGCAGCAATGCAACTTGTTACAAACCCAAAGCAATTTGATGTAATAGTTACAGAAAACATGTTTGGGGACATACTTTCTGATGAAGCAAGCATGATTACAGGCTCTATAGGAATGCTTCCATCAGCGTCAATAGGTGACGATAATTTTGGTATGTATGAGCCAGTACATGGTTCGGCACCTGATATAACAGGAAAAAGCATAGCCAATCCAATTGCAACAATTCTTTCTGTTGCAATGATGCTTAAATACAGCTTCGGGCTTATAGAAGAGTCTAAAGCAATAGAAATCGCTGTGAAAAAAGCGTTAAAAGATGGTTACAGAACAACTGATATAGCAAAAAAAGGTGAACTGACAGTTAATACCCAAGAAATGGGTGCAATTATAGCTGATAATATTAAAAGACAAAACTAAATTTCTAGGAGGAAAAGAAAATGGGAACAATGTATTATGATAAGGATGCGGATTTAAAAA